>CAJXHQ010000292.1 GCA_913054485.1 uncultured Paracoccaceae bacterium | reverse complement strand
GCTGGCGTCGACCGAGCCTATCACGACACCTACTACGTGGTTGCACACTTCCACTACGTGATGTCGCTAGGTGCTGTCTTTGCAATCTTCTCGGGCGTGTACTTCTACTTCCCGAAGATGACCGGTCGCATGTACTCGGAAACTCTGGGTCACATTTACTTCTGGATGTTCTTCATCGGTGCAAACCTGACCTTCTTCCCCCAGCACTTCCTGGGCCGTCAGGGCATGCCGCGCCGCTATATCGACTATCCGGAAGCCTTCGCCTACTGGAACAAGATCTCCACCTACGGCGCGTTCCTTTCCTTCGCCTCGTTCATCCTGTTCTTCGGTGTGGTGATCTATTCGCTGCTGCGCGGCGCGCGTATCACCCAGAACAACTACTGGAATGAATACGCGGATACGCTGGAGTGGACCCTGCCCTCTCCGCCGCCGGAGCACACCTTCGAGATCCTTCCGAAACAGGAAGACTGGGACAAGCCCCACGCCCACTGAGGCACGGCAATAACCTGATCGTAAAAGGCCCCGGATTTCCGGGGCCTTTTCTTTTGCCGCAAGGATTCTTCTTGCCTACACAGTAAGTCACGACTTACCGTTAGTCATGGCTTACCATGATTCTTCTCTGCACGCGGCCTTTACCGCCCTGGCCGATCCCACACGCCGCGATCTGTTTGAGGCTATCGCGGCCCGCCCTTGTAGCGTCGCCGCACTGGCCGCCAACAGGCCGATCAGCCGCCCCGCCGTCAGCCAGCACCTGAAAGTGCTGCGCGAGGCCCGGCTGGTCAAAGCAGAGCCGCAGGGCACCAAACGCATCTATTCCCTCGACACCGCCGGGCTGCAAGCGATCCGCAGCTATCTGGACCAGTTCTGGACCGATGCCCTTGGCGCCTATTCTGCCGAAGTACACCGGCGTATTTCTGAAACCTGAAAGGAATTTTCCATGCTCGATTCAATCATCAAGACCGTCACCGTCCCCTGCCCGCCCGAGCGCGCCTTTGACATCTTCGTGGACATGGCCAGCTGGTGGCCGCTCGAAAAACGCTCCATGTCGCTGATGCGGGCCGGCGGGCCGGCCAAGGCGCTGACGGTAGAGGCCCGCGAAGGCGGCCGCATCGTGGAAAAAGCGGCAGATGATGCGGAATGGCACTGGGGCACCTTCAAGACCTTCAACCCGCACAGCCACCTGCAGATGACTTTCCACATGGGGCTGCCCGAGGATAAGACCGGCCTAGTCGACATCACCTTCGAAGCGCTGGACGGCGGCACGACCGAGGTGAAGCTGGTGCACTCCAACTGGGAGGGCTACGAGGACATGGCCGAGATGATGTACCAAGGCTATGGCGGCAGCTGGAATCTGTTGTTTGTCGAACATTACGGCGCGGCCGCCTCCGCCTGACCGGGAGCCAAAGGCGGATCGCGACCGAGGCCGGGGTGCTTTCACAGTCGACACCGTGCGCGGCTGTGCTAGCATTCTGCCCATGCCTTACGACTGGAAAGACGGGCTTCCCCCTGAGCAGGCGGAACTGCACCTGTGGCCGCATCAATCGCTGCCGCCACAGGGCTATGTGCGTTTTATCGGGATCACCGCAGCGCTGATTGCAGTGCCGCTCCTGCCTCTGCTCGGCTCGGTTCTGCTCTGGGGGCTGCTGCCGTTTCTGCTAGCAGCTATCCTTGGCCTTAAATGGGCGATGGACCGCAACCGGCGCAGCCGCCAGATCCTGGAAGTGCTGCGGCTTGGCCCAGAAGAGGCGGAGCTGGAACGGCAGGCACCGCAGCAGCCCCCCGCCCGCTGGTCCTGCAACCGCTTTTGGGCCAGCGTGCATCTTTACCCTCGCGAAGGCCCGGTGCCCAACTACGTCACCCTGCGCGGCAATGGCCGCGAGGTTGAAATTGGCGCCTTTCTGTCAGAGGACGAGCGCAAAGCGCTTTATGATGACCTGCGCAGCGCGCTGAAGGCCGCATGAGGGAAATCCGCCGCCTTGACCCCAGAGAAGATCTGCAAGCTGTGGTGCAGTTCTATGAGACAACCCAGGACTACTGGCTGACCGCCGAGGGCAAGCCCCCTGGCAGGCAGAAAGCGGCAGCGTTTTTCACCGATGGCCCGCCCGGCTGCAATCCGGCTGAAGCCTGTCACCTGGGCCTGTTCCTGGACGGGGGCCTGGCCGGGCTGGCGGAACTGTCTTTTGGCTTTCCCGAACCGGGAGACGCTTACCCTGGCCTTATGCTGCTGGCGCCGCCTACCCGCGGTGCGGGCCATGGGCAGGCACTGCTGGCCAAGGTTGAACAGCTGGCCCGCAAGGCCGGCAGCCCCAGTCTTTACCTCGCCGTGCTGGATGCCAACCCGCGCGGTCGGGCGTTCTGGGAGCGGGCAGGCTTCACTGACACAGGACTAAGCCGCAGAGACAACAGCCATGGGCTGAACCACATGGTGCGGCGCATGGTGAAGCCCCTCCAGGTATAAAAAGCCCGCAGCCTGGCTGCGGGTTCCTGCCTCGCTTTCGGCTGCTGCTGTTCAGCAATCGCCCTTGCTGCAGAGCTGGTCTTTCACCATCGGGCCGACTTTACCGAAATCGATCTGGCCGGTGTATTTCACCTTCAGCGCGCCCATCACCTTGCCCATGTCGCGGATCGATTCCGCGCCGGTTTCAGCCACCGCATCACGGATCGCCTGTGCGACTTCTTCCTCGTCCAACTGCTTGGGCAAGAACTCCTCGATGATGCCGATTTCCTCGCGTTCCGCTTCCGCCAGGTCCAGCCGCCCGCCCTCTTCATAGGCGCGCGCGCTTTCATTGCGCTGCTTGGTCATCTTGCCGAGGATCGCAAGGATGTCCGCATCGCTGATGCCCTTGCCTTCGTCTCCGTCGGCGCGCGCCGCAATTTCGCGGTCCTTGATCGCGGCGTTGATCAGACGCAGAGTAGCAAGGCGCGCCGCCGCCTTGGCTTTCATCGCCTGTTTCAGGGCCTCGTTGACCCGGGTACGCAGTTCGGTCATCTCGATCCGTCCTTGGTAAGCCAGTCTGGAAGCCTTACCCAAAGCGCCCTGCCGGGGCAAGCGGGCCTGCGGATTATGTTAACATACCTGTTAACACTCAGGCGCAATTCTGCAGCTTCGGGCGGACTGTTGCCAAAGAGAGGAGGTTTCGGAGGGGCTTCCGTCCCGAACATTGTCACACCGTTATTTTTGGTTGACCTTTTTGCGAATTCCACTCCTGACGCTGTCTATATGGCGGATTATCTACTCTTTCACATGATTTTGGTTGACCGAATCAATCTTTGCGGGATTTTCTCACCATATCCCCGCCGGAAAAGAGGAGCCCTCCGGCGGGGACTAAATCCGTCGGCCTGCATTCCCGGACTAAGGCGGAAACACTTGGAGGAAACCCATGACTACATTGAACCGCGGCCTGTCCGTGGCCGGCCTGCTTGCGCTCAGCACGGCCTGCGGCACGGCTTACGCTGCCGAATCTGCCCCCGCCCAGCCGGAGATCGGCACCCGCAGCAAACCGGTGCTCTCCGTGGACGGCCTGTCGTTCAAGGGCGCCAACGGCAACGGCACGCTGGACGCCTATGAGGACTGGCGCCTGCCCGCAACCGACCGCGCCCGTGCGCTAACCGCGATGATGAGCCTGGAGGAAAAAGCCGGGCTGATGCTGATCGACACGATGAACGCCGCCTGCGACGAGGCCACTGGCACCCTGGGGGTTCTGCCGCAGGAGAAAGCGGAAAACTTCATCCAGACCCAGAAGATGCACCGCTTCATCTTCCGCAACACCGTCGCCGGGCCGGATGCGCGCAATTGCGACAATGCGCCGGGCTTCCGCTCCAAAAACGTGATCACGCCGGGAGATGCCGCCAATTACATCAACGCCGTGCAGGAGATGTCCGAGGCAACACCGCATGGCATCCCCGCCCTGTTCAAATCCAACGCCCGCAACCACATCGCGCCTGATGCGCGCGCAGGCATCAACAACCAGGCCGGCGCCTTCTCCAGTTTCCCGAAGGAGGCAGGCATCGCCGCTGCCGCCCTCGGCGCGCAGGCGCAGGCCAGCGGCAAAGCCACCGATGGCGACATGTCCGTCGTCGAGGACTTCGCCGCGGTGATGGGCGAGGAATGGAAGTCGATCGGGCTGCGCGGCATGTACGGCTACATGGCGGATCTGTCGACTGAGCCGCGCTGGTACCGCACCCATGAGACCTTTACCGAAGACGCGGACCTTGCCGCCAATATCATGGGCTCGCTGGTGACCACGCTGCAGGGCGAACGCAAAGGCGGCGGCTCCGCCCTCAGCCCGGACACTTCCGTTGCGCTGACCCTGAAGCACTTTCCCGGCGGTGGCCCGCAGGAGCTGGGGCTGGACCCGCATTACTCCTACGGCAAGACGCAGGTCTATTCCGGCGACGGTTTCGGCTATAACCTGAAGCCTTTCAAAGCCGCGATCGAGGCCGGAGTGGCCTCCATCATGCCTTACTACGGCATCCCGGTTGACGCCTCCTACAATGGCAAGACGTTTGAAGAAGTCGGCTTTGCCTTCTCCGACCAGATCGTCAACGGGCTGTTGCGGGACACGCTGGAGTTTGCGGGCTATGTGAACTCTGACACCGGCATCATCAACAGCCGTGCTTGGGGGCTGGAGACGGCATCAGTGCCCGAACGTGTGGCCGCAGCCGTGAATGGCGGCACCGATACGCTGTCGGGCTTCAACAAGGTTTCCACCATCACCGATCTGGTGGCAGGCGGGCTGGTGAGCGAGGCACGCGTGGATCTGGCCGCCGAACGGCTGCTGACACCGATGTTCCAGATGGGCCTGTTTGAAAACCCCTATGCCGATCCGGAAGCTGCGGATGCCACAGTAGGCAAGGCCGACAACCAGGACGTGGCAATGGACCTGCAGCGCAAATCCCTGGTGCTGCTGCAGAACGAAGGCGCGCTGCCCCTGGCAGAAGGTGCCAAGCTTTACCTGCTGGGTGACATCGGCGGGGATGAGGCAGGGG
>CAJXHQ010000291.1 GCA_913054485.1 uncultured Paracoccaceae bacterium | reverse complement strand
ACCCTGTGCT
This sequence comes from uncultured Paracoccaceae bacterium, assembly GCA_913054485.1. Classification (GTDB taxonomy): domain Bacteria; phylum Pseudomonadota; class Alphaproteobacteria; order Rhodobacterales; family Rhodobacteraceae; genus FREY01. The sequence goes on along the minus strand of CAJXHQ010000291.1, from coordinate 4,992 downwards.
GCACCAGCGCCTGCTGGCGGCCAAGGCCGAACGCGGCACCCAAATCATCGCCATCGACCCCCGCCGCACCGCCTCCTGTGATGGCGCCGACCTGCACCTGCCGCTGGCACCGGGGTCGGACGTGGCGCTGTTCAACGGGCTGTTGGCTGAAATCGCCCGCCGCGATGCTTTTGACAAAGGGTACCTGCCCCATGTGAACGGGCTGGGTGTCTCCGTGGCTGCCGCCGAAACGGATGATCCTGCCATCACCGGCCTCAGCGACGATCAGCTTCGGGCCTTTTATGACCTCTGGATCTGCACCGAAAAGACCGTCACTGTCTTCAGCCAGGGGGTGAACCAGTCGACCTCCGGCGCAGACAAGGTGAATGCGATCCTGAACTGCCATCTGGCGACGGGGCGCATCGGCAAGCCCGGCTCTGGCCCCTTCAGCGTCACCGGCCAGCCCAACGCCATGGGCGGGCGCGAGGTCGGCGGGCTGGCCAATATGCTCGCCTGCCATCTTGATCTGGAGAACCCGGACCACCGCGCCGCCGTGCAGGGCTTCTGGGCCGCGCCGCAGATGCCCGAAGCGCCGGGGCTGAAAGCCGTCGACATGTTCCGCGCGGTTGCGGACGGGCACATCAAGGCGCTGTGGATCATCCACACCAACCCCGCCGTCTCAATGCCCGAGGCCGATTTCGTGCGTGACGCCATCGCAGGTTGCGACTTCACCGTGGTCAGCGACATCACGGCCCAAAACGACACCGCGCAGCTGGCTGACGTGCTGCTGCCCGCCACTGCCTGGGGTGAAAAATCCGGCACCGTCACCAACTCCGACCGCACCATCAGCCGCCAGCGCGCCGCGCTGCCTGCTCCGGGCAAGGCCCGCCCGGACTGGCAGATCCTCTGCGACGTGGCCCGCCGCATGGGCTGGGAGGAGGGTTTTGATTATGACAGCCCCGCAGAAATCTTCCGCGAATACGCAGCCCTGTCGGGCATGGCAGCAGAGTTCGGACGCGACTTTGACATCTCCCGCCTTTCCGGCCTGTCAGACGTTGCATATGACGGTCTTGCCCCGACCCGCTGGCCGGTCCGCAAGGACCGCCATGGCGGACGCTTCTTTGCAAAGGGCGGCTTCTTCCATGCCGATGGCAAAGCCCGCATGCTGCCCGTCACCCACCGCGCCCCGGCGGCCGCGCCGGACGCGGATCACCCGTTTGTGCTGAACACAGGCCGCATCCGTGACCAATGGCACACGATGACCCGGTCAGGCCTGTCGCCGCGGCTTTCGGCGCATCTGGCGGAACCCTTTGTGGACATCCACCCTGCGGATGCTACGCGGCTGGAGATCAAACCCGCAGACCTCGTCCGCCTGTCCAACCCGGCAGGCAGCGCCATCCTGCGCGCCCGTATCACGGGCGAGGTGCAGCCCGGCCAGCTCTTTGCGCCGATCCACTGGACCGGGCAGACAGCGCCCTCGGCGCGTATTGATGCGCTGGTTCCGGGCGCGGTTGATCCCGTTTCCGGCCAACCGGAAAGCTAGGCCGCCGTCACTCCCGCCGAACGGTTCAGCGCCGCATGGTACGGCTTTGCCGTCTCGGCCGCGCCGATGACGCCCCATGGCGACTATTGGGCCCTGGCCCGCACCCCGCAGGGCTGGCGCGCAGAGCTGGCAGGCGCGAAAACACCGCAGGACTGGGCGGACACCGCCCGCGCCCTGTTCGGGCTGGAAGACGCTGAGGTCCAGCAGATCGCCGACCCCGCCCGCGGCATCGCCCGCATTGCCTTTCACCGGGATGGCCAGCTTCTGGCCGCGCTGTTTGTGTCGCCCCGGCCGGTGGCGGTGATGCGCGACTACCTCGCCGCCCAGCCGGGGCAAAACGCCCCGCAAATCCTCACCGGCACCAGCCCGGCGGATCAGCCTGACCCAGGACCGATGGTCTGCGCCTGTTTCAACGTGGGCGTGAACACCATCCTGACGGCCATCGAGACCCAGGGCCTGTTGAGCGTCGAGGCCATCGGTGCCAGCCTTGAGGCCGGCACCAACTGCGGCTCATGCCGCCCTGAACTGGCAGCGCTGTTGCAAAGCACCCAAACTAAGGAAGCCGCCGAATGAACGCGCTCAGCCAATTTGATCCGTCCCGTCCTGTGAAACCGGGCGCTGTCTCACTGGTCGGTGCAGGCCCCGGCGCGGCAGATCTGCTCACGTTAAGGGCGCTGAACCGCATCCGCAGCGCCGACGTGATCCTGTACGACCGGCTGATCGAGCCGGAGGTGCTGAATCTCGCCCGCCCAGAGACCGATCTGGTCTTCGTGGGCAAGGAGGTCGGCCATCACGCCTGGCCGCAGGCGCGGATCAATGCCCGCATCCTGGAGGAAGCACTGAAGGGCCGGAGCGTGGCCCGGCTGAAGTCGGGCGATCCCGGCATCTTTGGCCGTGCAGGCGAAGAACTGGCCACACTGGAAGCTGCCGGCATTACTTGCGAGATCATCCCCGGCATCACCGCCGCCTTCGCCTCGGCCGCCGAGGCCGGCCGCCCGCTGACCGAACGCGGCATCGCCGACACGCTGATCCTGACCACCGGCATGTGCCGCGACGGCGATCCGCTGCCAGACGCCGCCAAACACGCCCGGCCCGGCACCACAATTGCCTTTTACATGTCGGTGCGCCAGGCAGCCCGGATCAGTGAAGGTCTGCAGGCGCGCGGTCTGGCCGGCGACACGCTGGTGACCATCGCGGCCAATGCCACGAAAATGGACGCAAGGCACCTGTCCTGCCCGCTGGAGCACCTGCCCGGCACGCTCGCTCGGGCCGCCATCACCGGCTGTGCCACGCTGATCGTGACCTGGCCCAAGCCGGTCGAGGTGCCGGACTCTGCACCGAAGCAGCAAGAAGTTGCACGGTAGCTTCGCACACGGGATGGCGGGCGGGGCGATGCTCCGCCTGCCGGAGCGAGCGGCGCAGCGCCATCCCTAACCCCAGGCCACCGGCATCTTCAATGGGCCTCGGAAGGCCCAGCCGCCAAAGGGCACGTCGCCCGCCAGCCGCAGCCCGGGAAGGCGTTCAAACAGGAGAGGCATCGCCACCTCACCAATCAGCGCCTTTGACGCCCAGGCCCCGGCGCAGAAATGCGGCCCCGCACCAAAGGAAATCGCGGCACTGCTGTCCTGATGAATGTCGAAGTCATCCGGGCGCGCAAAGACCCGTTCATCCCGATTTCCCGAGCCGAACATCAGGAAGGCCTTGGAGCCTTCGGCAATTGCCACCCCATGCAGGCTGTGATCCCGTGCCACCCGGCGCGGCGACATGCCGATAGGGGATATCCAGCGCGCATATTCCTCAAATGCCTGCAGCCATGTGGCGCGGCCCGCCTGCACCTCTGCCAATTGGCCAGGATGGGTCAGCAAGGCCCAGGCGAGCCCCGCGATGGCATCGCGCGGCTCGTTCTGACCGCCAGAGATAGCCAGTTTGATATTGGCCCGAACCTGCTCCTCCGGCAGCCCGGCACGACGCATGACCGACAGCAATGATGGGTCCGGCGCGGCATCCGCCACGGGGAACATCGCAGTGATCTGCCGGTCAATCTCGGCAGTGCAGGCGATGCAATTGGCCTCCACCGCCGCATCGCCCGCGTAGTTGGCACAGCCGTCAATCATGCCCTGGCTGACCCGGTCCATTTCTGCCGCGTCCATCTGCGTCAGCCCGGTGATTGCCTTCAGCGCTTCGGCCGATACCGGCATCGCGTAGTCGCGTACCAGATCACATTCCCCACGCGGGGCAAGCTCCTCCAGAATGGCCTCCGCCGCGGCCCTGAACTGCGCCAGCCAATGGGTTTTCACAGTCTTCGGCGACACCGTTGGAAAAATCGCCCGGCGTTCCGCCTGATGCGCGGCCCCGTCCTTGCGCATCATGTTTTCACCCATCAGCTGCGTCATCAGCCCGCCCGGCTGCTCGGAAGAAAAAACCTCCACCTTCTTTTCTTGCTCGAAAATGTCATCGCGCCGGGTAATCAGCACCGCATCCAGCTGTGGCACATAGGTCGCCGGGGAGGCAGCACGCATCCGCGCCAGATCCGGGTAGGGATTCTCCCAGAAGGCGTTTGGATCGATCTCATACACAGGCGGCTGCATCAGCGGCTCCTTGTTGTCACGTCAACTCGAGCCTCAGAGTTCACCTCCCGTGTTGTCATGTCAACAGATTCGCTCTACCCTGCCTCAAAGACGAGGTTCCAATGCCCCCCCTTCCCGACGACATGTTCCTGGTGCACCCCGACGGCACTGACAGCGGCCCTGCTGAAACCACGCTCAGCTTCACCCGCGCGCCCAGTGTTCTGATTGCCTTTGCCGGCAACCGGTTCACCCGCAGCGCTTCGCGGCATTATCAGAAGGCGTTCGGCATCGGCGCGATGGACTGGCGGATGCTGGTGATGCTGACACGCGAGCCGGGCAGCCCGGTCAGCCATGCGGCGCGCACCATTGGCATCGACAAGGCCGCCGTCAGCCGGTCGCTGAGGCGGCTGGAAAAGTCCGGGCTGGCAGTGCCGGAAAGCCACGGCAGTGATGAGCGGCGCAAGAACTGGACACTGACGGCAGAGGGGCAGGCCCTGCACGACCGGATCCTGCAGGCTGCGCTGGAACGGCAGGCGAAGCTGCTAGAGGGGTTCACAAAAAAGGAAACCGAAGCCTTTGCCGGCTCCCTGCGCAGGTTTCTTGCAAATCTCGACGCGCTGAACGCCGAAGACGGCGATCAGTAGATCTTGGGCACGTGCAGATCATCCGGCAGTACCCGGCGTTCGTAGTCCGGGTTGTATTCGCGGTCCGGCAGATTGACCTTCTCGCTGGGCACGTCTTGATAGGGGATTTGTGACAGGAGGTGCTCGATACAATTCAGCCGCTCGCGCTTCTTGTCATTGCCTTCGACGATATACCAGGGCGCTTCGGGGATGTTGGTGCGGGCAAACATCTCCTCCTTGGCCTTGGTGTATTGCTCCCAGCGGATGCGGCTCTCCAGAT
>CAJXHQ010000290.1 GCA_913054485.1 uncultured Paracoccaceae bacterium | reverse complement strand
GATCTTCTGCGCCATCAGGGATGAGGGCGCCAGCTCTCCCATGCGGAAGGCAAGATCATAGCCCTGCTCCACGATATCAACGATGCTGTCGGTGAAATTCAGATCCAGCCGCACGTCCGGATACTGCGCCAAAAATTCCGGCACGAAGGGCACGATATGGGTCCGCCCGAACGAGGCCGAAGCGGTGGCGCGGATCAGCCCCGACACCGGCCCGCCGACCTGTGACAAGGCCGAGCGTGCGTCTTCTGCGTCATTCAGAATACGCTTGGCATAGTCCAGGAAGATTTCCCCGTCCGGGGTCAGCGACACGGCCCGCGTGGTGCGGTTCAGCAGTTTCGCGCCCAGATCCGCCTCCAGCGCCTGAATGCGCTGGGTAGCGTTGGTGGGCGACAGGCCGGACTCCGCCCCGGCCCGCCCAATCGCACCAAGGGCGGCGACACGGACAAAGAGGTCCAGCGATTTGAAATCAAAAGCCATGCGCAAAGCTTGCCACTATCTGTGCGGAATTCTCAATGGCAGAGCGCAAACGCAAAGCGCCCGCCGCAGGGGACGGGCGCAATGTCTGGCTGATTGAATGACGCCTCAGCCTTCCAGCTCGGCATCCAGCAGCTTCTTAAAGTCCTCATAGGACTGGTTGCTCACCAGTTCGCCGTTCAGGATGAACGACGGGGTGGACTGGATACCGTGCTCTTCGGCGTTTTCCTGATACCAGGCCACCAGGGTCTGCGCCTTGGTGCCGTCCTGCAGGCAGGCCTCAAGCTCGTCCTTGCTGATGCCCGCGATACTGCCGATCTTGCGCAGCTCGCCAACGATTTCAGCAGGGCCGCCGGCCTTGGTCCACTCGGACTGGCCCTTATAGACCAGATCGCTGATACCGAAGAATTTTTCAGGCCCGGCGCAGCGCGCAATCATCGACGCCCAGAGGCCGTATCGGTCGAAATAGACCTCGCGGTAGATGAACTTCACCTTGCCGGTGTCGATGTAATCGGCCTTCAGCTTTTTGTAGGTGCTGTTGTGGAAATTGGCGCAATGCGGGCAGGTGTAGGAGGCGTATTCGATCAGCGTGACCGGCGCATCCTCGGCGCCCTGCACCATCTCCAGCACAGTGGAGGTGTCAACCTCGGTCGCCTCCTGGGCGTTGGCAGCACCGACAAGCGGCAGCTGCGGCACCGAACCGGGCGCTTTCGGCCCCATCAGCGCGTAGCCGCCCGCAACAATGGCAATAGCGGCAAAGACGCCGGACATCAGTCGGGTCATTTTCAGCCCTTTCTCTCGTTTTTCTGTTTGTTTTGTTTGCTCAGAACATTCTGCCCCAGCCGCTCAAGTGCGGCGCGCAGGCTGTCATCTTCCACGCCGGTGGCGGCCTGTTCCGCCGCGGCCACGGCACCGGCGTCCGGCTGCACCGGTGCCTGCACCTTGGGCGCATAGCGGAAATCGGCCTGACCTTCGGCAAATCCGGTCGGCGCGGTCTGGGTGATATGGATGCGGGAAATAGCATTATAGCCGTAAACCGCGTTCACCTTGGCCCGCAGCCCTTCCTTTTGCATCTCCAGCATCGGCGCATGGGCCCCGGTGGTCAGCAGTGTCAGGCTCGCCCCAAGGCCGCCGCGCCCATAGCCCACCTTCACCGGCCGGGCGATGGCGGCGGTATCCTCACCGACGATTTCCGGCCAATGGGTCAGCAGGCGCGTCACGGCAAAGCCGCGGCTCTCGCCCGCCTTGCGGATCTTGTCCGAAAGCAGAGAGCCGGTGCGTTTGAACCCGCGTGTAGTGGTGCGCCTGTTTGCCATGACCGTGGTTTTGCGTGACTGCTGCCCCTATTGTAAAGAGCGCACAGGCAGGTGCCAGCGAAACCGGAGAACGGGGAATAAAGAATGCGTGACTTGGACAGATCCCCAGCGGGGCTGAGTGCAGAGATCCTTGCCTGGTATGACGTGCACGCGCGCGACATGCCCTGGCGCACCGGCCCCGCCGCCCGCGCGGCAGGCACCCGCCCCGATCCCTACCGGGTCTGGCTGAGCGAAGTGATGCTGCAGCAGACCACCGTGGCTGCCGTGAAGGACTATTTCCACCGCTTCACTGCCCGCTGGCCGCGGGTCGAGGATCTGGCCGCGGCCGAAGACGCCAATGTGATGGGCGAATGGGCCGGGCTCGGCTATTACGCACGTGCCCGCAACCTGCTGAAGTGCGCCCGCGTGGTGGCAGCGGATCACCGCGGGGTTTTCCCGGACACCTATGACGGGCTGCTGAACCTGCCCGGCATCGGGCCATATACCGCCGCCGCGATATCCTCCATCGCGTTTGACCGGCCGGAAACCGTGCTGGACGGCAACGTGGAGCGCGTGATGGCGCGATTGCATGATGTTCATGACCCGCTGCCGGGCGTGAAACCCGTCTTGAAAGATCACGCCGCAACGCTGACACCTGCAGAGCGTCCCGGCTGCTACGCGCAGGCAGTGATGGATCTCGGCGCCACGATCTGCACGCCGAAGAACCCGGCCTGCGGCATCTGCCCCTGGCGCACGCCCTGCGCCGCCCGCGCCGCCGGCACCGCGCCGGAACTGCCAAAGAAGACACCAAAGAAACCCAAACCCACCCGGAACGGCATCGTCTACCTGGCGCGCTCTGCCGAAGGGGACTGGCTGCTGGAGCGGCGGCCGGACAAAGGTCTGCTGGGCGGCATGCTCGGCTGGCCCGGCAGCGACTGGAACGACGCCCCCGCCCCCAACCCGCCATTTGAGGCTGAGTGGCAGGATCTCGGCGCCGAGGTGCGCCATACCTTCACCCATTTCCACCTGATTCTGAAGGTGATGCATGCTGGGCTGCCCAAAAGTTTTGAGCCGCCGCAAGGCCATGAACGGATCAAACGGCATGAGTTCCGCCCTTCGGATCTGCCGACGGTCATGCGCAAGGCCTTCGATCTCTGGCGCGGCCAGGAAACTGCAAAATGAGCGGCGAGACCGATCTGGACACCCTGCTGCACAGCCTCTCAGCAAAGCTCGGCAGCGGACTATTTGTCTTTTCCACGCTGGGAAGCCGGGACATTCCGGCCGGCCTCTACCCGCGCATGATGTTCCAGGAGGGCGAAGGCACCACGCTGATCCTGCTGAAGGGCGAAGCCGAGGCGCATGGGATTGCGTATGAGTTCCCCTGCCGGATGATCACGCTGGATGTGCATTCCTCCCTCGAAGCGGTGGGGTTCATCGCCCGCATTGCCGGCGAACTGGCCAAGGCAGGCATGGGGGTAAACCCGGTGTCAGGCTTTTTCCACGACCACCTCTTTGTACCAGACGGCCGGCAGGACGAAGCTCTGGCAATCCTCGCGCGGATAGCGGCAGGAACCAACTGATACCCTCCTGCCCTCTTGGGTTCAGGATGCTTCCGGCGTACCTTCCCCGGCAAGCATCCCTGCCGTGACCGCAAAAGAGGCCAAAACCATGATTGCCCCGGAAACCCTTGCCCGCTGGCAGAGCGCCGCGCCCTTTTGGTTGTCCTTCCTGCTGGTGCCGCTGGTCTGGATAGGGGCCATATTCGGCAGCTGGTGGATCCTGCTGACTCCGTTGGCGACCTGGTATCTCTTTGCCGCGCTGGACGGCGTTCTGGGGCTGAACCTGGAAAATGCCGACCCGGAAACGGAAGAAGAGGATCTCAGGTTTTACAGCGCCCTCACTATGGCCTGGGTGCCGGTGCAATTCCTGTCGCTCTTTGGCCTCATCGCCTATGCCGGCAGCGCCGGCCACCTGTCAGGGCTGGAGAAATTCGGCGTCTTCTTCGGCGCCGGGGTGATGACCGGCACAGTCGGCATCAACTACAGCCACGAGCTGATGCACCAATCCTCACGCCTTGAGCGCTGGTTGGGGGACATTCTGCTGGCCATGGTGCTTTATTCGCATTTCCGGTCCGAGCATCTTCTGGTGCACCACCGCTATGTCGGCACGCCGCGCGATGCGGTAACCGCGCGCTACAACGAAGGCTTTCACCGCTTTTATCCGCGGGTTCTGAGGGAAAGCTGGCATTCCGCCTTCCGCGCCGAAAAGGCGCGGCTGGCAAAGAAGGACCTGCCCTGGACCGATCCGGCCAATCCCTTCTTCCGCTACTGGGGGCTGCAAGGCACGATGATCCTGCTGGCGCTTCTGCTTGGCGGCTGGGGCGGGCTGCTGCTGTTCCTGGTGCAGGTCGGCGTCGCCATCTGGCAGCTGGAGCTGGTGAACTATGTGGAACACTACGGGCTGACCCGCAAACACCTGGGCGATGGGAAATACGAAGCTGTTGCACCGCGCCATTCCTGGAATGCCGCCCACAAGGCCTCAAACTGGCTGCTGATCAACCTGCAGCGCCATTCCGATCACCATTACAAGCCCGCGCGCCGTTTCCCGCTGCTGCAGACCCACAGCGAAGCCGATGCGCCGCAGCTGCCCTATGGCTATCCGGTGATGACCATGGCGGCGATGGCACCGCCCATCTGGCGCCGGGTGATGAACCCGCGCGTGCGCCGCTGGCGTGAAATGTACTACCCGGAAATCACCGACTGGAAAGCCTACAACAAAGGCACCGGCCCGCAGCCCCGCTGAAGGGGCGTCACGCGCCGCGCCGCTGACGCGGCGCAAGCAACCTGCGCCCGGCTCAGCCGGTTTTGGCGAAGCGTTCGAAATCGCGGTCGAGAGCCGCCTCTGACCCAGCGGCAGGACCAGTGCGGAAACTGTCCATGCTGCGCCGCAGGGCCGCGGAATCCTGCGCCAGCCGCGTTGTGGTCTCGTAGACATCACCCGCCAGCTGGGCCGTGTCCTGCGTGGTGCGGCCCAGCTCCGCCATGCTGGTGTCGATCTCGCCCAGGCTCATCGACTGATCCGAAATCATTGAAGAGACCTCGCCCATCAGGCCTGAGACTTCCTTGGCGCCTTCTCGGATCTCCTGCAGGCTCTTGCCGCTTTCGCGCACCAGCCCGCCGCCATCCTGAACCTGGGCCGAGCTTTCGGCGATCAACGATTTGATCTCGGTGGCGG
>CAJXHQ010000289.1 GCA_913054485.1 uncultured Paracoccaceae bacterium | reverse complement strand
GCAATGGCGTCGCTGGGGGTGATGAAGATGCGGTCGATGATCCGGGCCGCATCCACGACCCCGCCGACGCTGGACAGGGCGGTGAAGCGGGTTGCCTCGTCCGGGGCGGTGCCTTCGAGAATCACACTGAGGCCGTCGGCGGTGACTTCGGTCCAGTCGTGGCCGGTTTCATCCAATGTGCGGCGCACCGCGATCTCGCTGCCGCGTTCGACCGCGGTGACGGCGAAGTTGGCCACAACGATGCAGAGCCCCGCGGCGAGGATGAAGGTCAGGCTGACAATCGTAGCGAACTTGAGGCGCATATGGTCTTGGTGTTCCCGAAACAGTCATGCCGTCTTACAGGGACGGCGCGCGCGGTTCAATCACACGAACAGGGCAATCACGAAGAAGATGAGCGGAATCAGACCCGTGTCGCGGTTGAGGCGGAACAGTTTGATCAGCGTGCCGTTGTTTTCCGTATCAAGCGCCTTCAGCTGCCAGGTAAGATGCCAGCCCATTGCCCACGGCGCGGCCAGCGCCAGCACCAGCGCCAGGATGCTGCCGCCGGGCTGTACGGCAAGGATCACCGCCAGCGCCATCAGGGATACCGTGGCGACCAGGAAACGTCGCATCCACATCGGGGTTTGCGCCGCAAACAGCCGGGCGGTGGACTTCACCCCGATCAGCGCGTCGTCCTCAGTGTCCTGATGGGCGTAGATGGTGTCGTAGAACAGCGTCCAGGCTATACCGGCCAGATACAGCATCACCGGGGCCCAATGCAGCGATCCGGTATGCGCTACCCAAGCCAGAAGCGCCCCCCAGTTGAAGGCCAGGCCAAGGAAGACCTGCGGCCACCAGGTGAAGCGTTTGGCGAAAGGGTAGATGGCAACCGGCAGCAGCGAGGCCACCCCCATCAGGATGGCTGAGGTGTTGAAGGTCAGCAGGATGGCAAAGGCGATCAGCGCCTGCAGGATCATCCAGGCCGCAGCCCCTTTCACAGTGACCTGGCCCGAGGGGATAGGGCGCGAGCGGGTGCGCTCGACCATGCCGTCGAAGTTGCGGTCGGTGATATCGTTCCAGGTGCAGCCCGCACCGCGCATCAGCCAGGCGCCGGCCGCGCAGCCAAGCGCGATCCAGGCGTCCTCCCAGCGGATATTGCGGTCCCAGAGCATGGCCAGCGCCAGGCCCCACCAGCAGGGAATCAGCAAGAGCCAGGTGCCGATCGGCCGGTCGGCACGGGAAAGCCGCAGATAGGGCCGGGTCCAGGCCGGGGCGGTGGTGTCCACCCAATTGCCTGTCACCGCATCGGAAACTTGTCCCGCAGGTGCCGCCGCATCTGGTTTCGGTGTCCCGCCTTGCATATGTAGGCCCTCATGAGTGCAAAAGTCAGACTGTATGTAGAGCACCCGCTGGGGGCAGGGCAATCGGTTCCTCTGGAGCGCGATCAGGCGCATTACCTGTTCGGGGTGATGCGGCTGGGCATCGGCGCGCAGGTGGCGCTGTTCAACGGATCGGACGGTGAATGGCTGTGCGAGGTGGCCGAGGCCGGCAAACGCGGCGGGCTGCTGACCTGTGTGTCACAGACCAAGCCGCTGCAGATGCCGCCGGACCACTGGCTGATGTTCGCGCCGATCAAGAAGGCGCGCACAGATTTTATTGTCGAAAAAGCCGCCGAGATGGGGGCCGCGCGCATTCTGCCGGTGCAAAGCGACTTCACCAATTCCGAACGCATCCGCCAGGACCGGCTGCAGGCTCATGCGGTGGAAGCGGCAGAGCAATGCGGCGGTACCTTCGTGCCCGAAGTGGCCGATCTGCAAAAGCTGTCGCGCCTGCTGGATCACTGGCCGGAAGAGCGCCAGCTGATGTTCTGCGACGAAGCAGAGGTGGGCAATGCTCTGCAATGGGCGGCAGCGGCGCATGCCACAGCACCTTGGGCGATCCTCATCGGTCCGGAAGGCGGGTTTTCGGACGCGGAACGTAAACGCCTGCACGCGCTGCCGCAGAGCCATGTGGTCAGCCTCGGTCCGCGCATCTTACGCGCTGATACGGCGGCAGTGGCGGCGATGACGCTCTGGCAGCAAGCCTTGGGGGATTGGGGATGATCCGCAAGTCTACGTCTGACGACTGGCCGGCCGTCCAGGATTTTCTGGCCCCGCGCGTGGCGACCTCGATGTTCCTGTCCGGCAACCTGCGCGATCACGGCCTGAACGCCACTGGCGCCTCCAAGGCGACCACGGTCTGGCTGAGCGAAGAAGAGGGCCGGATCACCAATGTCTTCGGGCTGGCAGAAGCCGGGTATTTCGTGTTCGAGGCTCCGGCATTTCGCGCAGAGATGGCCGCGCCCCTGCGCCAAGTTTTGGCGGGCTGGAAATTCATTGGCGTGAATGGTGCCGCCCCCCAGGCCGAGGCGCTGATTGCCGCCCTGCGGCTGGACGAAAGCAAGATCGGCTTCAGCGAGGCCCTGCCGCACTTCAGCCTGAAGCCCGGCGCGCTGATTGTGCCCGAGGGCCGCGCGCAGCTCCGCCCGATGCAGGCTGACGATGTGCCGCTGGTGACCGATTGGCGCCATGGCTACGACATCGACATCTTTGGCTCCGGCGACCTGCCCGAATCGCGCAAACGCTCGGTCTCGCAGGCCGAGGAACTGGTGAACAGCGGCCGTGGGCGCATCCTTGTGGAGGATGGCGAGCCGGTGGCGATGACCGCCTTCAACGCGGTGCTGCCGGATATCGTGCAGGTCGGCGGTGTCTATACGCCGCCTGAATTGCGCGGCCGGGGGTATGCCCGCCGTGCCGTGGCGCTGCATTTGAGCGAAGCACGGGCGCAGGGGCAGGGCCAGGCAATTCTCTTTGCCTCCGGTGCTGCTGCCGCGCGGGCCTATGAGGCCATCGGATTTGAGAAGATCGGGGACTACCGGGTGATCGATTTCACCAGCCCCGTGTATGTGGAGGCGGGCCCATGAGCTTCATCCGTCCCGAAGCCCAGGCCGCGCTGTGGCGCTGGCGCGAACTGATCGCGGCAGGTCTGATGCTGGCTTTGGGCCTGAATTGGGCGCTCTGGGGGCTGGGCTTCTGGGTGGCGGCCGGCTGGGCGCTGATTGTGCTGGGCGTCATTGCGGCGCTCATCGGCGGCCAACGCCTGCGCTTCCGTCTGGGCCATGGCGGCCCCGGCGTGGTGCAGGTGGACGAGGGGCAGATCTCCTACTTCGGGCCGCTCACCGGTGGCGCCGTGGCCTCGTCCGAGATCGAAAGGCTGCTGGTGGACCACACCGCCAAGCCCGCCCATTGGGTACTGGAGCAGCCCGATCAGCCGCCGCTGCATATTCCGGTCAATGCCGAGGGCAACGAAGCTCTGTTTGATGCCTTTTCAGCCCTGCCGGGGCTGAAGGTGGAACGCATGCTGACCGAGCTGCGCCGCCCCGGCCCTCACCAGACCGTGATCTGGGAAAAGCATCAGAGCAGACCTCCAGTGCACAGGCTGCATTGACAGTCGCCGAAATTCGCCTCACTGCTGCCAAACCAGATTTTTTCAGGAGCGCGGCGCATGTCCATTCCTCAGTCCGGCGGCGAGCCGATCGAACGCCATGAACAGCTTGCGGGCTACCTTGAAAGCGGCTGCAAGCCCAAGGAAGACTGGCGTATCGGCACCGAGCACGAGAAGTTCGGCTATTGCAAAGATACCCGCCAGCCGCTGCCCTATGAGGGCGAGCGTTCGATCCACGCGATGCTGTCCGGCCTGCGCGACCGCTTCGGCTGGAACCCGGTGGAAGAAGCTGGCAAGCTGATCGGGCTTGAGAAAGACGGCGCCAATGTGAGCCTGGAGCCGGCCGGCGCGCTGGAACTCTCCGGTGCCCCGCTGGAAACTATTCATGAGACCTGCGACGAGGTGAATGTTCACCTGCGCGAGGTGAAAGAGATCGCCGATAAGATCGGCGTCGGCTTCATCGGTCTTGGGGCTGCGCCCGAGTGGACCCATGAAGAAATGCCCCTGATGCCCAAGGGCCGTTACAAGCTGATGGATGCCTATATGGGCAAGGTCGGCACCATGGGCCGCGTCATGATGCGCCGCACCTGCACGGTGCAAGTGAACCTCGACTTCGGCTCCGAGGCGGACATGGTGCAGAAGCTGCGCGTCGCACTGGCGCTGCAGCCGGTGGCAACGGCGCTTTTTGCCAATTCCCCCTTCCTGGAAGGCAAGCCCAACGGCCATAAATCCTGGCGCAGCCGGGTCTGGCGCGATCTGGACGCGGCGCGCACCGGCATGCTGCCCTTTGTCTTCGACGAGGGCTTCGGCTTTGAGGCCTATGCGCAATATGCGCTCGATGTGCCGATGTATTTTGTCTACCGCGATGGCAAATACATTGATGCGCTGGGCATGTCCTTCCGCGACTTCCTGAAGGGCGAGCTGCCCGCGCTGCCTGGTGAAAAGCCGACGATGAGCGACTGGGCCGACCACCTGACCACCGCCTTCCCCGAAGCCCGCATCAAGAAATACATGGAGATGCGCGGCGCTGACGGCGGCCCCTGGCGGCGCTTGTGCGCATTGCCGGCCTTCTGGGTTGGTCTGATGTATGATCAGGCCTCGCTGGATGCGGCCTGGGATCTGGTCAAGGACTGGGATGCGGAGACCCGCGAGGGCTTGCGCGTTGCGGCCTCGGAACAGGCGCTGCAGGCCGAGGTTGGCGGCATCAAAATGCACGACCTCGCCCGCGAAGTGGTTGCAATTGCCGATGCCGGCCTGAAGGCGCGCGCCAAGCCGGGTGCCGGCGGGCTGGTGCCGGACGAGACCCATTTCCTCAACGCGCTGAAAGACAGCCTGGAGAGCGGCAAGGTTCCAGCCGACGAGCTGCTGGAGCGCTACCACGGCGATTGGGGTGGCGATCTCAGCCGGATTTACGGCGAATACAGCTACTGATCCGCGGCAGGAGGGGGCGCTCCCGCCCCTGTCGGCCGCATCAGGCGATGCCGTTGAAAGCCTTGGGCCGGGCGCCGCGCTGACGTGCGGCGCGGCTGTGCCTAGTAGCGGGTCTCAGTGCAGAACACGTTAC
>CAJXHQ010000288.1 GCA_913054485.1 uncultured Paracoccaceae bacterium | reverse complement strand
AAAGCTGTGCCACAGGCCACCTTGGTCAGCCGGTCCATCTGCATGAAATCAATACCATCGCCGGGCAGCACAACGTCGTCGCCGCCCAAGGGCAGGTAGTGGCGGATGGCCTCGGCGATGACCACCGGCTGTTCGGCGACTTCTTTGGCCATAAAGTGCTTGTGGCCGCCCTTGTCGACGCGGGCCGCATCGACCTGCACGGTCTTGATGGCGCGGTTCGCCAGCTCGCCGCGTGCGTCGCGGATTTCCAGCGAGCTGCGGGTCAGAACCGCGCGGTCGCCTTCGTCCAGATAGGTGATGCGGTCGGTAAGCGGCGCCAATGCGATGGCATCGGAGCCCACGAACATCTCGCCGTCGCCGTGCCCGATCGCCAGCGGAGAGCCCTTGCGGGCTGCCACGATCAGGTCTTCCTCGCCGTCGAACAGAAAGGCCAGCGCAAAGGCGCCGTCCAGCCGGTCAATGGTCTTGTTGGCGGCTTCAACGGGCGAGAAGCCGTCCTTCAGGTAGCGTTCGGTCATCAGCGCGACGGTTTCGGTGTCGGTGTCGGTTTGGAACCCGATGCCGCAGCCTGCCAGCTCTTCGCGCAGGTCCTTGTAATTCTCGATAATTCCGTTGTGGACCACAGCGACGGGGCCTGCGCGGTGCGGGTGCGCATTGCTGACCGAAGGCTCGCCATGGGTGGCCCAGCGGGTGTGGCCGATGCCGGACTTCCCCGCCAGCGGTTCGTGCACCAGCAGGTCCGACAGGTTCACCAGCTTTCCCACCGCGCGGCGGCGGTCAAGCGCGCCGTCATTGACGGTGGCGATGCCTGCGCTGTCATAGCCGCGGTATTCAAGACGCTTCAGTGCCTCGACCAGAATGGGGGCCGCTTCGTGGTTGCCCAGAACACCTACAATGCCGCACATCAGCCTTCTCCCTTGTCACGCTTCGCCTTCTTGGCGCGCAGCATGTCAAATAGCTTGCGGGCGCGCCCCGGCTTGTTTTCCTGAGGCGTGCGGGCGATGGCCAGCGCGCCGTCCTCGATGTTCTTGGTGATCACCGCGCCGGTGGCGGTCATCGCCTCGTTGCCAACCTTCACAGGGGCCACCAGCATGGTGTCGGAGCCGATAAAGGCGCCTGCGCCGATCTCGGTCTTATGCTTCATCACCCCGTCGTAGTTGCAGGTGATAGTGCCCGCGCCAATGTTGGCACCCGCTCCGACCGAAGCATCACCGATGTAGCTGAGGTGGTTCACCTTGACGCCTTCGGCCAGTTCGGCGTTTTTCACTTCAACGAAGTTGCCGATCTTCACGCCCTCTGCCAGTTCCGCGCCGGGGCGCAGGCGGGCGTAGGGGCCGACCAACGCGCCGCGGCTGATGTGGCAGCCTTCCAGATGCGAAAACGCCCGGATCTGCGCGCCGCTTTCGACGGTGACGCCGGGGCCGAAGACCACGTTCGGTTCGATCACCGTGTCGCGGCCGATGTATGTGTCAAAGGCCAGATACACGGTTTCCGGCGCCATCAGGGTAACGCCCAGATCCAGCAGTTCCGCGCGGGCGCGCTGCTGGAAGACGGCATCCGCTGCAGCCAGATCAGCGCGGGAATTGATGCCCAGTGTCTCGGCCTCGTCACAGGCGACAGCGGTGACTTTCAGCGCTTCCTCCCGGGCCAGCGCCACGGCGTCGGTCAGGTAGTATTCTTCCGAGGCATTGGCATTGCCGATCTTCGCAATCAGATCAAACAGGGTGGAGGCCTTGGCCGCCATCAGCCCGGAATTGCAGAAAGTGATGGCGCGCTCTGCCTCCGTCGCGTCCTTGAACTCGACGATCTTTTCCAGGCTGTCGCCCTGCATCACCAGCCGGCCATAGCGGCCGGGGTCTGCCGCTTCAAAGCCGAGGATCACCAGATCAGCCCCCTTGCGGGCCTCTGCCATGCGCTCCAGCGTGTCAGCCGACAGGAAAGGCGTGTCGCCGAACATCACCACGATGTCGCCGTCAAAACCTTCCAAAGCGGCACGTGCCTGATCGACCGCATGGGCGGTGCCCAGCTGTTCTTCCTGCAGAACCACCTCGGCGGTCTCGTCAATGTCCGCCACGGTCTGGGTCACAGCCTCGGCCCCGTGGCCCGCTACGATGAGGGTGCGTTCCGGCTCCAGCGCCGCACCCGCCCGCATGGCATGGGCCAGCATCGGGGCCTGCGCGATGGGGTGCAGGACCTTCGGCAGGTCCGAGTTCATCCGCGTGCCTTTTCCGGCGGCCAATATGACGAGGGCAATGCTCATGCGTAATTCTCTTCGAGTTTTTGTTGCTGCCGTTTTATCCGCTGTGGGGCAGGGCGCAAGCGATAGCGCCATCAAATGACGTTTCGGATTGCAATACCGAGCGGCGGAAACACGCCTAAGTGGAGCTGGGATGAGAACTGTTATCTTCGATCTGGACGGCACATTGGCCGATACGTCGGGCGATCTACTTGCGGCTGCCAACCATTGTTTCCGCCAGATGGGGCTTGGCGACATGCTGACCCATCCGTCGGACGCAGGTATCGCGCTGCGCGGCGGGCGCAACATGCTGACCCACGGGCTGACGCGCGCGGGCCGGTTTGATGCCGCCACGGTGGATGAATTCTACCCCGTCCTTCTGGACGCCTACCGCGATGCGATTGACCACCATACCGTGCTCTATCCCGGCGCAATGGAGGCGGTGGAGGCGCTTAAAACCGCCGGCTACGGCGTCGGCATCTGCACCAACAAGCCCGAAGGCCTGGCCGAACAGCTGATGCGGAGCCTCGGGGTGCGCGATGCCTTTGCCTCGCTGATCGGAGCGGACACGCTGCCGGTGCGCAAGCCCGATCCGGAACCGCTGTTCGAGGCCGCCCGCCGCGCAGGCGGCAACCCGGCAAAAACCATCCTGATCGGTGACAGCGACACTGACCGCAAGACCTCGGCGGCGGCCGGTGTGCCGTCAATTCTGGTGACCTTTGGCCCCTCGGGCGACGACATGGCCGCGCTCACGCCCGAAGGGTTGCTGAATGATTTTGCGGATCTGCCCGCGATGGTGGCTCAGCTGATCGGCTGAACCAGCAGATCCGTCAGCGCCGTCAGGCTGGTGTTTTCCAAAGTATCTATTGCCGCTTCAATAGCGGCGGCGCGTTCGGCCCCCAGCACTGGCGCGGCAACGCTATGGAACTTGGCGCGCAGGTCACCTTCTGTGGGCTGGGTGTCCGGGCTCCAGCGCGGTTCAAGGTAATCGCCTTCCAGCCGCCGCCCGTCCTTCATCAGCAGGGCCACCTTGGCAAAGCGGCGCTGCGGGAAGTGTTCGTTGGCGTAATCGCTCTCCAGCATGACCATGGCGTTAGAGTGGCGCAGCACATCAGGATCGTTTAGCGCATCGTCGGCGATATGCTCCGGATCAACCGTGCCTTTCACCAGCGCCACCGCACAGGGGAAGGAGGTCGAATACTGCGCTTCCTCGGTGTTTCGCGGGGTCTTGGTCGCCAGCCGCACGCTTTCGTGGAAGGTGGTGGCCTCGATCCGCTCCACCTGATCATGGGTGATGCTGTGTTTTTCCATCAGCTCCAGAATGCCTTCGATGGGACCTTGGGCCCAGCGGCAGACCGGGAAGGGTTTGTAATACTGCTGGCAGGTGATCCAGCGCTGGCCGAGGTCGCCCCAGTAGTCCGGCGCCTGTTCCACCGTCAGGGCGGGCGCACCAGTGAAGCCGCGCGCGGCCATCATCACCGCGGAAACACCTGTCATCGCGCCCCAGCCGGCGCCGTCCTTCACCATGGTCGGATAGTCGATGCAGCGCATCATCTGGCTGCGCGGCCCGTGGTATTCGGCAATGCCGATGGCGTGACGCAGCTGCTCGCGGTCCAGCCCGGCGATGCGCGCGCCCACCGCGGCCGCGGCCACTGCGCCCCAGCTGCCGGAGGTATGATAGTCCGGCACCGTGCCATGCTGCGCCTCAGCGGTGCGTCCGCCGATCTCGTAGCCGGCCACGATATTTGCGAGAAACTCTTCACCGCTGATCCCGTGCGCCATGCCCAGCGCCAGCGCTGCGGGCATCATCGGGGCCGCAATATGGCCCTTGGCCGGGTTATAGCCGTCATGCCCGTCAAGGGAGTCGATGGTGATCCCCGCTGCCAGCGCCCATCCCGGCGCTGAGACGGCGCGCCCGTCATACAGCATCGGCAGCGCGCCGCCATAAACCTCGGCGCTGTGGTTGCGGGTGATGGTGCTGAGTTTTGTGCCCAAACCGCCGGCCCCAATGCCGAGTGTATCGAGGATGTTCAACTTGGCCTGAAGGCGCACTTGCGCGGGAAGGTCGGACCATGTCAGGCCCAGCGTGAAGTCAATCGGGTTGGGTGCAATCTGTGTCATGGGCCGGGTCTATCCTGATCCGAAGGGCGGTTCTTCTTCTTTTGCGTCATTTTCGGACGCGTACAGATAAACCATTCAACTCCTGAAATCCGCAGCCTGCCCCTTGACCTTGCTGCGATGCTCCGCAGAAATGCCGCCATGACAGAGATTTTCAAGGGTAATTTCACCCAGCAGGAACCCATCCCCGAAGACGCCATTGCCGCCGCCATGGCGGTGCTTCAGCACGGGCGTATCCACCGCTACAATGTGGCGGGCGATGAGGCTGGGGAGACAGCGCTGCTGGAGCGCGAGTTCGCGGATCAGACCGGCGCGAAATACTGCCTTGCTGCGGCCTCGGGCGGCTATGCGCTGGCCACGGCCCTGCGCGCTGTTGGCGTGAAGCCGGGCGACAAGGTGCTGACCAATGCCTTCACCCTGGCCCCGGTGCCGGGGTCCATCGCTTCGGTCGGGGCGGAGCCGGTGTTTGTCGGAGTCACCGAAGGTCTGGTGATTGATCTGGACGACCTGGCGGCCAAGGCAGATGAGGCCAAGGTGCTGATGCTTTCCCATATGCGCGGGCATCTCTGCGACATGGAACGGCTGATGGAGATATGCGATGGCGCAGGCATCACCGTCATCGAGGACTGTGCCCATACCATGGGGGCATCCTGGAAGGGCAAGGCTTCGGGCCGCTGG
>CAJXHQ010000287.1 GCA_913054485.1 uncultured Paracoccaceae bacterium | reverse complement strand
TGAAATGAACCGATCCCATTCACCGTCACTGGCCCTGTGGCTGACGGTGAAGACGGCAAATTGCCCGCCAGGCCCGCGCACCGGGATGGAATACCCCTGATTGCCAACCCCATGGTCAAGTGCATCCGCCAGAAAGTTGCGCACATTGCGCGGCGACCAATCCAGGCTTTTCCAGTTCACAGGGTCAAATCCCCGATAGCAGCTGGCCACCACAGGATCGATCCGCACATAGTTAAGATCTTGATATCGCTCGGCCCATACCCCGGAATACGTCCCGAAGTAGTAGTGGTCTCCGCCGCTGTCGACCCAGTGGTACATCATATGGTCGATGCGCAGTGTATCGCGGATCTTCTCAACAATGTTTTGCAGCCGGTCCAGCGATTCCACCGCGTCCAGCATTGCCAGGATCACGCCCAGATCGTTCTCTTTTACCATCCCGGAATCCCGTCACCGCCGTCACCGTCCTGGCCTGCCGGCCAGCCACCCCGCATGGGGACGCGCTTGTTTTGCAGCGCCAAGAACCCTTGGGTCAACGCAGTAGTCAGGAATGCGCCGCAACAAAATTTAGGCAGGATTTTAAGCCTTTTAGGCTTCCCCCCTCCGGCTGACGGATTTGGTCAAGATTTATTGATGATTAACGCGCCTCCTCCCCAGAAATAGCGAGGGTACCTGACGATAACCCTATGTAAAAATTGCAACAGTCCAAAAAAAACGCCCGCGGATCCGGTAACGGGTCCGCGGGGTTTAAGCATCTGCCCCGGAGGTGAGAGCGATAGGTCCGGGACGGTGGCGCTTTGAGTTTACGCGCCTGCGTCCAGCACTTCTTCGAGAGTGCGCAGACCGGTTTTCGGAGCCTGGACCAGCACCGACATATTTCCGGGCTTATGCTCGTTGCGCAGCATCTTCATATGCGCTTCGGGCAGATCCGCCCAGGTGAAAACCTCAGACATGCAGGGGTCCAGGCGGCGCTCAACCATCAGCTTGTTGGCGGCCGCAGCCTGTTTCAGATGCGCAAAATGCGAGCCCTGCAGGCGCTTCTGATGCATCCACATGTAGCGCACGTCGAAGGTCAGGTTGTAGCCGGTGGTGCCGGCGCAGATCACAACCATACCGCCCTTTTTCACCACGAAAGTCGAAACCGGGAAGGTGCTTTCGCCAGGGTGTTCAAACACCATATCGACATTGTTGCCCTTACCGGTAATGTCCCAGATCGCCTTGCCGAACTTGCGGGCCTCTTTAAACCATTCCGCGTATTCTGGAGTGTTGACGGTGGGCAGCTGCCCCCAACAGTTAAAATCCTTACGGTTGAGCACACCTTTGGCGCCAAGCCCCATGACAAAGTCTCGTTTGCTCTCGTCCGAGATCACGCCGATGGCGTTCGCACCGGCGGTGTTGATCAGCTGGATCGCATAAGACCCCAAACCGCCGGAGGCGCCCCAGACCAGAACGTTCTGACCTGGTTTCAGGTCATGCGGCTCGTGGCCGAAGAGCATCCGGTAGGCGGTCGCCAGCGTCAGCGTGTAGCAGGCGCTTTCTTCCCAGGTCAGGTGCTTTGGGCGCGGCATCAGCTGCTGGGCCTGAACATTGGTGAACTGCGCGAAGGAGCCATCCGGGGTCTCATAGCCCCAGATCCGCTGGCTGGGCGAATACATCGGATCGCCGCCGTTGCATTCCTCGTCGTCGCCATCGTCCTGGTTGCAATGGATCACCACCTCATCGCCGACTTTCCAGCGCTTCACTTTCGATCCCACCGCCCAGACGATGCCAGAAGCGTCGGACCCGGCAATGTGATAGGGGGCCTTATGGCCGTCGAAGGGAGAGATCGGGGTGCCCAGCGAGGCCCAGACGCCATTGTAGTTGACGCCGGCCGCCATCACCAGGACCAGAACCTCGTGGCTGTCCAGCTCAGGCACATCGACGACCTCCTGGATCATCGCGCTGTCAGGGTCGCCATGGCGCTCTTTGCGGATCGCCCAAGCGTACATCTTCTTGGGCACATAGCCGAGCGGGGGCATTTCACCCATTTCATAAAGGTCTTTTTCCGGCGCGTCGTAGGATGCGATGCCGCTGTCGGTGTCCAGAGCCATATCGGCCTCCCTCTTTGATCAGTTTGCCGCGATGCAGAATCGCGTCTCTGATCCAAGGGATAGGATTGAGCGGGTAACATTGCAACCACTGACGTGGCGTTTTTGTAATTTTATGACCTTGCGAGTGCAGAAATTCACTGTGCGCTCGCAGAATTTCCTGTGTTTTCACGCTCCGGCACAAGGTGGCGGATGGAGTTCGCATAATAGGTCAGCAGGTCCTTCGAGGCCTCCACCGGCACAAACTGGCCGCCGATTTCGATCAGAATCCCCCGGTCCAGGAGCTGTCGCAGGCCAACTTCCACCGCATAGTCGCGGTCATGGCGCGGCATGTGAACATGGGCGAGCGGGATCTTTTCGATCAGCACATCCATCGCCTGGCGCAGGGCCGTGCGCGACATCGGGCCCTTTTCGGTCAGCAGCCAGGCGACCATAGGCACCGGCAGAACCGGCACGATCTCTGCAATGCTCTGGCTGAGGTGGCGGGCCAGCGCAGTGGTGCCATCGCCATTGCGTCCCAGGCGGAACTCGCGCAGGCTGACAGGCTTGCCGAAGCTGACAGCGGCATAGCCAAAACGGTGGTAGCGCCCGGTGACCCAGAGCCAAAGCTGGCGAAGAGTGCGGTAGGCAATGACGCCGATACGGGCTTTGAAGCGGCGCTCCTTTGCCTTGGCGGCAGAGGTCAGAATCTTATCTTCCAGCACCCGGTCGTAATTCAGCGCCACCGGAACAAAGACCACATCACGGCCCTTTGGGTCGAAACCATCGATAATGTATTTCAGCAGGCCGAGTTTCGGCGGCGCCATTGCGCCGGTCAGGCTCAGCCCGCCTTCCGGGAACATGGCCTGCGTCACGCCGCCCTGGGTCGCATGGCGCACATAGGCCGCCAGCACATTGCGGTACAGCTCATTGCGTGAGCGTCGGCGGATGAAATAGGCCCCCATGCCGCGGATCAGACGGGACAGCGGCCAGACCCGCGCCCATTCCCCCACGGCATAGGCCAGCGCCGAACGTTCGGCCGCCAGATAGGTCACCAGCACGTAGTCCATGTTAGAGCGGTGATTCATCACAAAGACCACAGTGGCCTCGGGATCGACACCGCGCAGCTCGTCCGCGTCGTGATGGCCCAGCCGCACCCGGTAGAGCGCATTTGACAGGAAGCGCGCCAGCCTGATCGCGAGACCGAAATAAGTGAAGGCGGAAAAGGAAGGCACGATTTCGCGCGCGTAGCGCCGGGCCTTCTGGAAAGCGACGGTTTCGGGGATGCCCTCTGCCCTGGCGTGCTCGGCCACCGCTTGCATCACCTCGGGATCATAGACCAGCCGCTGGATCATGTCGAAACGATGCGCCAGTTTGAAGGGCTCGATAGGGCGCTCCAACCGCTGGTTCAAACGTTCCACGGCCCGCTCCAGCCGCCGCCGGAAGAACCAGCGCACGGAGGGAAACAGGAAGTGAGAGGCAAAGGTCACCGCAGCAAAGAGCACGATCAGCACAAATGCCCAGAGAGGAAGTTCCACGGTCTGCGTCATCGCGCGCACACTGCCACTAAACCTGTAACACGGCAATCGCAGTAAATCGCCATAAGTGGGGGCATGCCGCAACGCAGCGAATTGACAAAGGCGGATAGTTGCGACTAGGTGTACCTTGACGAAATAAAATTACCCACCTGAATCGGGAGGCTCCCAGAATGCCGCAGACGCAAAAAGACCGCCCCTGGCTGATCCGCACCTATGCCGGCCATTCCACCGCCGAGGCGTCCAATGCGCTGTACCGCAGCAATCTGGCCAAGGGGCAGACCGGCCTGTCGGTCGCCTTTGATCTGCCCACACAGACCGGCTATGACAGCGACCACGTTCTGGCGCGCGGCGAAGTGGGCAAGGTGGGCGTGCCGGTCTGCCATCTGGGCGACATGCGCGCCCTGTTCAACGAGATCCCGCTGGAGCAGATGAACACCTCGATGACAATCAATGCGACGGCCCCTTGGCTGCTGTCGCTCTATATCGCGGTGGCAGAGGAACAGGGCGCGGATATCTCGAAGCTGCAGGGCACGGTGCAGAACGACCTGATCAAGGAATACCTGAGCCGCGGCACCTATATCTGCCCACCCAAGCCCAGCCTGAAGATGATCGCGGATGTGGCCGAGTATTGTTACTCGAACGTGCCGAAGTGGAACCCGATGAACGTCTGTTCCTACCACCTGCAGGAGGCCGGCGCGACGCCGGAGCAGGAGCTGGCCTTTGCCCTGGCCACCGCGCAGGCGGTGCTGGACGAGCTGCGCCCGCGGGTGCCGGCCGAGGATTTCCCGGCGCTGGTGGGCCGCATCTCTTTCTTTGTAAACGCAGGCATCCGCTTCGTGACCGAAATGTGCAAGATGCGCGCGTTCGTGGACCTGTGGGATGAGATCTGCGCCACCCGCTACGGGGTGGAGGACCCGAAATTCCGCCGCTTCCGCTATGGCGTTCAGGTGAATTCACTCGGGCTGACCGAACAGCAGCCGGAAAACAATGTCTACCGCATCCTGATCGAGATGCTGGCGGTGACCCTGTCCAAGAAAGCCCGCGCCCGCGCCGTGCAGCTGCCCGCTTGGAACGAGGCGCTTGGCCTGCCGCGGCCCTGGGACCAGCAGTGGTCGATGCGGATGCAGCAGATCCTGGCCTATGAGACCGACCTTCTGGAATACGGCGACCTGTTTGATGGCAACCCGGCAGTGGATGCCAAGGTCGAAGAGCTGAAGGAAGGCGCCCGCGCCGAGCTGCGCAACCTCGACAGCATGGGCGGCGCCGTGGCCTCGATCGAATACATGAAGGGCCGGCTGGTGGACAGCAACGCCGAACGGCTGAACCGGATCGAGCGCAACGAGACCGTGGTGGTCGGCGTCAATAAATGGACCGAGGGCGAACCCTCGCCGCTGCAGACCGAAGATGGCGGCATCATGGTGGTTGACCCAGCCGTCGA
>CAJXHQ010000286.1 GCA_913054485.1 uncultured Paracoccaceae bacterium | reverse complement strand
ATGTACAGATCATGACCACATCCGTCACCCGCGAAGAGCTGGTGCCCAAGCTGCGTGCGATTGCTGCGGAACGCTCGTCTGATCGGGTGTTTCTACGTGCGGATGGCGGGCTACCTTATGAACAGGTGATGAAAGTCATGGGCGCGTTGAATGCCGGTGGTTTTTCGAACGTTGGGCTGGTCACTGACATTGGCGGCCCCGAGCTGGACGATCCGGCCTCGGCCGGGCAATAGCGGAGCGGCAGGTTGCAGGTCGGAACCAAAATATCTCTGGCGGCCCATGCCGGGCTGATGGGATGGGTGGTGTTTGGCGCCTGGTTCCCGTCAGAGCCTTTGCCGTTTCAGGTGCAAGAAGTCACCATGATCAGCTCGGCTGAGTTTGCACTGCTTAGTCAGCAGCACCAAGCACCTGAGATCGCAGAAGAGCCAGCTGCTTTGCCTGTTCCGGAACAGGAACCGCCTGCGCCGGAGGTAGAGCCGCAAGTGGATCCAGAACCCGAAATCGTAGAGCCGGAGCCGATTGAGCCCCCTGCGCCCGATCCCGAAGTTACAGAACGGCCAGAGCCGGAACCTGCACCGCTGCCGATTCCGCCTGCGCCCGAAGCGCCGGTACTTCCCGACTTAACGCCCGACTTACCGCAGTCGGTTGAACCTCAGGTGGCGCAGCCTGCTGACAGGGTTGCCCCGACTCCAATCGCGCCGCCTGCGCCGGATACAGCTGTGGATGAGGTTGCCCAGCCTGAGATCGCGCCAGATGAGGGCGCCGAGACAGAGCAGGAAGTTCAAGGGGCAACCGCGCCAGAAGCTGCCAGTGATCGCATTGTGACCGAGGCCGAAGAACAGGATGATCCTGTGACTGCGGCGCCGACGCAATCGCTACGACCCAAGACGCGACCCAGACGGCCGACGCCTCCGGTTGAGGCCGCAACACCTGATGAGCCAGTTGAACAACCCGTTGAGGAAACCAATGATGCAGTTGCGGATGCTGTGGCCGAGGCGATTGCAGGTGGCGCGGATGTAATTGCGCCCGAGCCTTCTGGGCCGCCACTCACCTCTGGCGAAAAGGATGCGCTGCGCATCTCGGTTTCGAACTGCTGGAATGTCGGCTCCCTGTCGACCGAGGCTTTGGGCACTACAGTTGTCGTAGGGGTTTCGCTAAGCCAAGACGGCAAGCCGGACGTTGGGACAATCAGGATGCTGTCCAGTACTGGTGGATCGAGCACAGCGGCGAAACAAGCATTTGAGGCTGCGCGGCGGGCGATCATTCGCTGCGGGGCAAAGGGGTTCCAACTTCCCCCTGAAAAATATGGCCAATGGCGTGATATTGAGATGACATTCAATCCAGAAAGGATGCGGATCAAATGAGGAATTTTCTGGCAAGCGCCCTTGCGGCTCTGATGATGATTGCTCCCGGCGGCGCGGCGTTCGCGCAGAACGGGCCGTTGCGGATCGAGATCACCGACGGTGTGATCGAGCCGATGCCCTATGCCGTGCCGGATTTCGTGCCGGACACCCCTGCCGCCGCCGAAATAGCCGCACAGCTGAGCCGGGTGATCGCCTCTGATCTGACCGGCACCGGTCTGTTCCGCGAAGTGCCTGCCTCAGCCCATATTTCCCGAGTGACGGATTTCGGCGCGCCGGTGAAATACGCCGACTGGAAAGCAGTGAACGCTCAGGCGCTGGTCACCGGCGGGGTCTCAGTCCAGGGTAAAAAGCTGACCGTGCGCTTCCGGCTCTATGATGTCTTCTCGGACAAGGAAATGGGCAACGGGCTGCAATTTACCGGCACCACCGAGGGCTGGAGGCGCATGGCCCACAAGGTCTCGGACGCGGTCTACAGCCGGATAACCGGCGAAAGCGGCTATTTCGACAGCCGGGTGGTGTTTGTCTCTGAAAGCGGGCCGAAGAACGAGCGCCAGAAGCGGCTGGCGATCATGGATTATGATGGGGCAGATGTGAAATACCTGACCAGCTCGGATGCCATCGTGCTGGCGCCGCGTTTTTCACCCAGCGGAGACCGGGTGCTCTATACCAGCTATGAAAGCGGCTTCCCGCAGATCCACGTGCTGGACGTGGGCAGCGTGCAGCGCCGGGTGCTGAACGCGGATGAGGGCACCATGTCCTTTGCGCCGCGCTTTGCACCGGACGGGCGCACCGTGGTCTATTCGTTGGCCCAGGGCGGCAATACCGACCTTTATAAGATGGATATCAGCTCGGGCCGCCGCACGAGGCTGACCACCGCACCCTCGATCGAAACAGCGCCCTCCTATTCGCCGGATGGCAGCCAGATTGTCTTTGAAAGCGACCGTTCCGGATCACCGCAGCTTTATATCATGTCCGCAAACGGCGGCGACGCGCGCCGGATCAGCAACGGCAAGGGCCGCTACGGCACGCCGGTCTGGTCGCCGCGCGGCGACTTGGTGGCCTTCACCAAGCAGAGCGGCGGGCGCTTCCATATCGGCGTGATGCGCACCGACGGCAGCGAAGAACGGCTGCTGACGGCGTCTTTCCTGGACGAGGGTCCGACCTGGTCGCCCAATGGCCGGGTGATCATGTTCACCCGCGAAACCCAGGGTGCGGGCGGGCGGGCGCTGCTCTATTCGGTGGATGTCTCGGGCCGCAACCTGAAACCGGTACGCACACCAGACGGGGCCTCGGACCCGGCCTGGTCGCCGCTGCAGAAATAAACTCTCTATCAGCGTGGTAGGCAGCGCCTGCATGCAGTGGTAGAGTTCCCGAAACACCAGCAACTTTTGTGAGGCTGAAGAAAATGAGCGGTAAGATCAAGACGGCAGGCAAAGCCCTGCTTGTGATGGCGGTTCTCGGGGTTTCGGCCTGCGACAATGCGATCTTCGGCGGCGGCGATGACCTGGGCGGCAGCAGTGCCAATGGCGCCTTTGGCGCAGACGGCAACCCGCTGGTCGAGCGCAGCCCGGCCTATTTCCAGCAGACCATCGGCGACCGCGTGCTGTTTGAGGTCGACCAGTCCGGCCTTAATGCCGAAGCAGAGAGCATCCTGGCTTCGCAAGCCTCCTGGCTGGTCGCTAACCCCGACTACAACGCCACGATTGAAGGCCACGCTGACGAGCAGGGCACCCGTGAATACAACCTTGCGCTGGGTGCGCGCCGGGCCAATGCCGCGCGCGAATTCCTAATTTCGCAGGGCGTTGCCGGCAATCGCATCAGAACCGTGAGCTTCGGCAAGGAGCGCCCGCTGGAGATCTGCTCGGCTGAAAGCTGCTATGCCAAGAACCGCCGTGCGGTGACCATTCTGGCCGCCGGCCTGACGGGGTGATCGCATGCGCCGTGCCCTGATTGCTGCCGCGCTGAGTGCGGCCACGCTGTTTGCGCCGGCCGGTGTCCGGGCGCAGGACAACACTGAAACCCTGGCGGACATCCGCCAGGAGCTGACCGTGCTCTTTGTTGAGATCCAGCGCCTGAAGCGCGAGATGTCGACCACCGGCGCGCCGGCCGCGGATCTGCAGGGCAGCACGGTTCTGGACCGGGTCAATGCCATCGAAAGCGAGCTGCAGCGGCTGACCGCGCAGACCGAACAGCTTCAGTTGCACATCACCCGCATCGTCGAAGATGGCACCAACCGGATCGGCGATCTTGAATTCCGCCTGGTCGAGCTGGAAGGCGGCGACATCAGCGCGCTGGGCGAGACCTCCACACTGGGCGGTGAGCCGCCGGCCGGGCTCGTCACTGGCAGTGGCGAAACGGCTGGCGGCCCGGTTGAGGCCCCTATCGGGGAGCTCGCCGTGGGTGAACAGGCGGATTACGACGCGGCGCAAAAAGCGCTGGAAGAGAGCAATTTCCAGGACGCGGCGGCGCGGTTCGCAGCCTTTGAGCAGGCCTACCCCGGCAGCCCGCTGGCGCAGGAGGCCAATTTCCATCGCGGCAAGGCGCTGGTGTCTCTGGGCGACACCCGCGAAGCGGCGCGCTCTTTCCATGCGGCATTCAGCGGCAACGCCACCGGCCCGCGCGCGCCCGACGCCCTGTTTGAACTCGGCGCGGCGCTCGGCCGCCTGGGTCAGACCGAACAGGCCTGTATCACCCTTACGGAAGTGGCCATCCGTTTCCCTGAGGCCGAGGCCGCCAAGGCCGCGGCTGCCAGCGAGATGACCACCCTCGGCTGCTCTTGAGCCGGGCCGAGGCCCTGACCGCCAGCGTCCGCGCGGCCTTTGGCGGCGCAGTGCCTGCGCGGCTGGGGGTTGCAGTGTCGGGCGGCGGTGACTCGGTCGCGCTGCTGCATCTTCTGACCCGCTGTTTTCCCGGACAGGACGGGTCGCTTTTTGCAGCAACCGTGGATCACGGCCTGCGTCCGGAGGCAGCTGAGGAGGCCGCCGGGGTTGCACGGATCGCGGCTGGCCTGGGTGTGCCGCATGAGACTCTGGTATGGGACAGCCGGGCCGCCGGGGGCAACCTGCAGGATCAGGCCCGCCGGGCGCGTTACCGGCTGCTGGGCGGCTGGGCTGCGGCGCTGGGGCTGGATGCGGTTGCGCTTGGCCACACGGCGGATGATCAGGCCGAAACCGTGCTGATGCGGCTGGGCCGCGCGTCCGGCGTCACCGGGCTCTCGGCCATGGCAATGCGCCGGGAAAGCGAGGGCACGGTCTTCCTGCGTCCGGTGCTGGGCGTCACCCGGGCAGAGCTGCGGGCCTTCCTTGCAGATGAGGGGCTCAGCTGGGCCGAGGACCCCTCGAATGAGGACACGCGCTTTGAACGGATTCGCCTGCGTCAGGCCATGGCGCAGCTGGAGCCGCTGGGGCTGACTGTCCCCGCCTTGGCTGCCGTGGCCGGAAATATGAGGCAGGCTGATGCGGCCTTGGAACATTTCACGCTGGACGCCGCCCGCGGCCATGCGCGCTATGCTGCCGGGGCCATTGCCATCCCGCGGGCCCATCTGGCGGCCCAGCAAATGGAGATTGCCCGCCGCCTGTTGCAGCATTCCCTGCGTCTCGCCGGGGGCGCAGGTTACCCGCCGCGCCGCGCGCCGATGATGGCGCTGTTGCAGTCTGCTTTGGACGGGCAGGGCGG
>CAJXHQ010000285.1 GCA_913054485.1 uncultured Paracoccaceae bacterium | reverse complement strand
GTTGGACACCAGATGCGAAGAGACATCCCAGAAGTTCCAGGGCGCGGTGATATTGTTGTAGGTCGCCGTGGTCGCGTCGATGGTGCCGGTCGAGAGGCCGGTGTACATTTCCGTCACCGGCATCTGCACCGGCACCGCCCCCAGCGCTTCAATGATGGGCGTGGTCATCGCCGCGTAGGGCACCATCTTCTTGCCCTTGATGCCGTCCATGGTGGACACATCGCTGGTTGCAGCCCAGACACCGCCGGAGGTGGTGAAGATGCCGAGCATCTTCACGTCCTCGTACTCCTCCGCCAGATGTTCGTCATAAACCGACAGCAGGCGCTCGGTCGCCTCTATGGCGTTGCTCGACCGGCCCGGAGGAATGATCAGCATCGACTTCGGGAAGATCGCCGGCGTGTAGGCCTGCAGGCCGAATGTGATGTCCGCGACACCTTCGACCGCACGCTTATACTGCTGCACCGGGCCCGCGCCCAGCTGGCCGGCCGGGTAGACCTTCAGTGTCAGCGACCCGCCGGAGCGTTTCTCAAGCTCCTCGCCGAACCATTTGAACAGCACCGAATTGGTGTGGTGTTGCGGCGGCACGAAATTGGCCACCGACAGTTCTTCGGCTTGTACAGCCGGAGCAAAAGCAGCCGTGAGCGCAACAGCAGCTGCGCCAAACATATGCGTCAGTTTCATGGGTTTTCCTCCCTTATTCTCCCCTCCCGAACAGCTATCAGCCACCATTAATCGAAACCATTCATGTTTGATCATGAGATATATGAGAAAAACTACTTTGTTTCTCCCGCGCCCAAAAACAGCGAAAGCCACCCTGCGCAATGCCGGGCGGCTTTCTGAGTGCCGGGCATCAGACCCCGGCGGGGAGAGACGCTTACTCGGCCAGAGCTTTGATCTGGCCGATCATCGGCGCAAGAGCGGGATTGGCAGAGATGGCTTCGTCGGTCATCGGCGCAGTCGCCGTAGCAAAGGCTGCCTTTTCGACCTCGTGGAAGGTTACGCCAAACTCCTAGGCGGCGCGGATCTTGGCCTTGGCTTCATGCGCGTCCCAGGCATCGGCCTGAAAGTCATAGGTTTCCGCCGCGGCCTGACGCAGCACGCCCTGTTCTTCAGCGCTGAGGCCGTTCCGGATCTCGGTGGAAATCACGTAGACGCCGGGGATCGAAGTGTGGCCATTCAAACGGAAGTGCTTGGTCACTTCGCCGAAACGCAGGTCGGTCATCGCGGCGATCGGGCCTTCGGCCCCGTCGGCAACACCCTGCTGCAGCGCCGAGTAAAGCTCACCGAAAGAGATCGGAGTGGCCTGGAGGCCCAGCAGTTCGACCATGCGGATCGCGGAAGGCGACGGCTGCACGTGAATTTTCTTTCCAGCCAGATCCGCCAGTGACCCGGTTTCCGGCGACAAGTAGAAGAAACGTTCGCCCTCGTAGTGGTAGCCCAGACCGATGAAGCCATTGTCAGCGGTGGCGTCCAGCGGCGAGATACCGATGTCGCCGGTCAGAACCTTGCGGACGTGTTCACCGTTTTCGAACATGTAAGGCAGGTTGAAGGCAGCATAGAGCGGCTCGAAGGTTTCCAACTCGCTGGCGTTGATTTTTGCAATGGCAAGCGCGCCCTGCTGTACCAGCTCAACGGACTCGCGCTGACTTCCCAGCTGGCCGCCATGATAAACGCGGATCTTCAGTTCGCCGCCAGACAGCGCCTCCACACGCTCCGCAAAGAAGTTGAGAGACTGGCCCGGCACGGTGACCTCGGGCAGGCTGTGGTTCAGCTTCAGTTTTTTGGCCAGCGCCGGCACTTCTGTTACGCACAGCGCAAGCGCACCTGCTGCTGCAGCGGACATCAGCCCTTTGAATTGGATCGTCATGTGTCTTCTCTTCCAAGAAGAACCCGCGAGGACGCGGATGCGATTCGACCTAAATATGACTTTCAATTCCCTTATTGGTCAACCAATAATGTAAATTATCTGAAAGTGAGGGGTGCTGGTAACCCTTTTGCGCTCAAGAGTGGTTGATTTTGGAGAAACGTTGGCGAGCAGCATTTCAGGCAGCCGGGCGTCGCACCCGGCTGCGGAACTATTGCCACTGTGCGGACCGCAGGCCTTCGGCCCAGCACCGCAGTAGCAGCGCCATTGCATCGAGATCATTCATGTGTGATCGTAAATTATATGAAGAGTTTCGACTTTGATGATCTGGATGGCCACATCCTGAAATGTTTCCTCGCCATTCTGGAGGAAAGCTCTGTCTCGCGGGCGGCGGACCGGCTGGGGGTGACACAATCAGCGGTCAGCCACACGCTGGCCAAGCTGCGCAGCATTCTGGGCGACCCGCTGTTCGTGCGCTCGGGACAGGGGCTGACGCCGACGGAAACAGCTATATCGCTGAAGGAACCGGTGCAAAAAGTGCTGGACGGGCTAAAGGGGCTGACCGATCAGCGGCCATTTGATCCCAAGGCAGAGTCCATGAATTTTGTCATTGCGGCCAACGACATGCAGCGCGAGCTGGTATTTCCGCAGCTGATGCGGGAAGCCCGTGCCGCGGGTATCCGCCTATCGTTGGAATTCATGCCCTCCGGTGTGCCCAGCATTGCGACGCTGCGGGATGCGCGGTGCCAGATGATCCTGACTCCGCTGCCGCCTGATGGCAGCGACATCCTGCAGCGCAAGCTCTTCTCGGGGCATATGACCTGTTTCTTCGACGGCTCCGTGACAACAGCGCCTGTCTCCTGGGAGGACTACAAGAGCAGAGACCACCTGGCCGTGCGGTTCTCTGGCGGGCGGACGTCTATTCAGGTGATGCGCGGCTTCGATACCACCCAGCTGCCCCCACCGGTGGTTATGGTCTCCAATTTCAACGCCATTCCCGCCTTCATCAAAGGCAGCCCGCTGATCACGACCGAAATCAGCCTGATGGCTCTTGGCCCTCTGAAGGGGCTGGACGCCGCGCCGCTGCCGTTTGAGGTCGAAGAGCTTTCTGTCTACATGGTCTGGCATGAGCGCAGCCAGAATGATCCTGCGCATGTCTGGCTGCGTCACCAGGTGGAGCGGATCGCCGCCGCGATCGCGCCGCAGATGGCCGCGCTGCGGGCGGAGGAAAAGTAAGCCCCGCTCCGGTCCGGCGCGGGGCTGGTGCTGGATCAGGTCGCCACGTGGCTCACGTCCTTGCCGGGTGAATAGATGTCGAGGATGTTCCAATGCCCGGTGGTGGGCGTCGGGTTGTTGATCATCGCCACATCCAGAACCGTCGGCTTGCCGCTGGCAATCGCCGCCTCAATCGTAGGCTTCAGCTCCGCGGCCGAGGCGATCTTCACCCCTTCCACACCGTAAGCGCGGGCGATCTGGGCGTAGTCCGGCCCGTAGTCCGGTTCGCCGGCTTTGCCGGGGAAAGTGGTGCCGTAGGTGAGGCCATAATGGGCCTTTTGCAGGCCTGCGATTGTGCCGAAGGCGTTGTTGTTCATCACCAGCCAGATGATGCCAAGGCCCCGTTCCGCAGCCGTCGCCAGCATTGCCGGGTTCTGACCAAAGCCGCCGTCACCGACCAAAGAGAGCACCACGCGCTCGGGTGCCGCCATCTTTGCGCCAATCGCACCCGGAGGACCGAAACCCATGGTGGCAAAGCCGCCGGGGGTTAGGATCGAACCGGGGGTGAGGATGTCGAACTGCTGGCCAACGCCGTTCTTGTTCCAGCCCACATCCGTTGTGATGATGGCATCCTCGGGCAGGGCCGCGCGGGTGTCGGCAAGGATGCGTTCCGGCATCATCGGGAAGGCGTCCGAGGTCTGCATCTCCACGTTGCCCGCCTTGAAGGTCTCGCGGAAGGCGGCGATCTTGGTCTTCACCTCGTTACGCGCGAAGCCATCGGGGTACATCTCTTTCGCAACGCGGGTCAGCACCCGCAGCGCCGCCTTGGCATCGGCCACCACGCCGACCTCGGTCGGGTAGTTGCGGCCGATCTCGGAGGGTTCGATGTCGACATGGATGACCTTGGTCTTGTCGTCCTTGCCGCCGATGTTGAAGGTATAGCCCGGATACCAGGAGGAGCAGTCGGCCTCTTTAAAACGGGTGCCCACGGCAAAGATGTAATCGGCGTTGAGGCAGGACTGGTTGACCAGTTCGGTGCCCCAGAAGCCGGTCATGCCCATCACCAGCGGGTTGTCATCGCGCAGGGCGCCCTTACCCATCAGCGAATGCGCAACCGGCAGGCCCATGTGTTCGACGAACTCCGCCAGTTCTTCCGACGCCTGCGCCAGCAGGATGCCGCCGCCCACATAGGCCACGGGGCTCTCTGCCTCGGCCAGACGTTTGACGATGCCGCGCGCGGTTTCGTCATCGATGGAGGGCTTCACCAGCTGGCGGGTGTTGTCCTTGATGCGGTCGAAGCTGTCAGACGAAATCACTTCCGAGAAGATGTCCATCGGCACGTTGACCAGAACCGGGCCCGGCTGGCCGCTTTCCGCCAGCAGGTCGGCGCGGTCGACGCGCCACGCGCGTTTTACGAAGGGGCGGTAGATCTCATACTGCTGCGCGTCGGCATGCAGGTTGACCTCCTGATGGGGGTGCTTGCCGTAGTAATGCGTCGGGATGTCACCCGCGATCACCACCATCGGGATGCAGTCCAATGCCGCGTTGGCCACGCCGGTGGCGCAGTTGGTCAGTCCCGGCGACAGGTGGCTCAGCACCACCGAGGCCTTGCCGGTGACACGCGCATAGGCATCCGCCGCGTGGGAAGAGATCTGTTCGTGACGGACGGTCACGAAATCGAT
This sequence comes from uncultured Paracoccaceae bacterium, assembly GCA_913054485.1. Classification (GTDB taxonomy): domain Bacteria; phylum Pseudomonadota; class Alphaproteobacteria; order Rhodobacterales; family Rhodobacteraceae; genus FREY01. The sequence continues at coordinate 281 of CAJXHQ010000285.1, read as the reverse complement.
CGGGCTTTCGGCCAGGGCGGCCAGAACGGCGATATTGGTGTGGCCGCAGAGGCCGAAGACGTGCTTGACGTCACGCCGTTCAAGGAAATCGACGATATGTTCGGCGACGGTTTGTTCGGTAGTCATAGTGTCTCCCCCTTACGCCACATCGGTGCCGAAGAACTCACCGAACAGCTCTTCTTCCGAGGGGCGGTCCTCGGCGATCGGGCGGCTGACCCAGGTGTAGTTCATCATGTGTTTCATGGTGACGTTTTCGTTGGTGATGTTGCCGCCCCAGATGC
>CAJXHQ010000284.1 GCA_913054485.1 uncultured Paracoccaceae bacterium | reverse complement strand
CAGACCCGCGATGCCAGCAAGGATCGGGCTGATCTGCCGCCATTTCAGCGCCTCACGCCAATCCGGCAGCTCGCCCTGGTCGACCGCGCCAAGGCCTGTACGCTTTGCCACCAGATGCACCGTCGTGAAGACACCGAGGTAGAACAGGAAGGCCGGCAGAAAGGCCACGGCAGCGATCGTCCAGTAGTTGACCCCCACCAGCTCTGCCATGACAAAGGCCGCGGTGCCCATGATCGGGGGCGCCAGCTGGCCGCCAGTGGATGCCACCGCCTCCACCCCGCCGGCAAAGCGCGCCGGGTAGCGCAGGCTTTTCATCAGCGGAATAGTGAAATTGCCGGTGGTGGCGATATTTGCGACCGACGATCCGGAGATCGAGCCAAACAGTCCCGAGGCAATCGTGGCGATCTTCGCAGCTCCGCCCGGGCTGCGCCCGCCGGCCCGCGCACTGAGATCGAAGAACGTCTGCCCTGCCCCGGTATGCAGCAGCAACGCGCCAAACAGGATGAATGCCGCCAGCGTGGTGGATGCGATGGAGACAAGCATTCCCCAAAGGCCCCTGTCGGAGAGAAACATCACTTCGGCCAGGTAATAGGCATCAAATCCGCGGTGCCCGAATGCCCCCGGAATCCGGTCTCCGAACAGCGCATAAACGACCACGCCGCCGACAATAAGCGGGAAGACAAACGAGGCGCTGCGCCGCGCCAGTTCCAGAATGACCAGCAGCGTGCCGAAGCCAAGAATGACGTCGATGCGTTCCGCAAACGGCAGATCCACCATGATGCGCTCGAAATTCACCACCACGTAACCAGCCGCCGCCACGGTAAACAGGGTGATGCCTGCATCTGCAGCCACCCCCAGCGCGCGCCAGGGCCGGTCTTTTCCAAGCGGGAACAGCAATACCCCCAGCGGGGCAAACATGGCCACGAAGACCGCGCGCTGGATCAAGATCTCAAAGGCCCCGAAGAAGGATGTGTAGAACACAAAGGCACCGATTCCGACCGCGAGCGCCGCCGCTGCCCGGTCCGCGCCTCCGGCGGGAGACTCTGCCATGTCTGCCGGTTCTGTCATTCCGCTTGCTCCTTGGAAGAGGTCATGCGGCCCGCACAGGATAGGCCGGCGGGCCGCATGGCTTGGTTATTTCAGGTGATCCGGCACGGTCAGGCCGGTTTCTTCGAAGTAGCGGATTGCACCGGGGTGCAATTTCGACGTCGCATATTGCAATGTCAGCTCTGCCAGGTTCTGGCCCTTCACATTGGGGAAGGCCGTGGCCTGTTCGATGCTGTCCTCCATGACCGCCTTCACAATGTCATAGGCCACATCATCCGGCAGATCCGGGCGGGCAGAGACACCGATCATGAAGCCCCAGGTGGTGTAAGGGCCGGAGTTTTCCATCTCGCCGCCTGGCATATCCACGATGGAAAGTTCCGGAAGCTTTTCGCGGACGGCGGCGGTCTGATCAGCGTCCAGCCCGAGGACCTGAACAGGCGTGAAAGTGGCAATATCGGTGGTCAGCGCGTCGAATTTCGTGCCCACAGCGGATTTGATGAAGCCGATCGCACGCTTGTCCTTAATCGCCGCTGCCAGCTCTCCGTTTGAGCCGCGCACCCATTCGGGTTCGATGCCGAACACCGACAGCACATCCTGCGAGGTGGCCTCGGTCGAGCTGCCGCGCTGGCCCGGGCCAAACCGTTTTCCAGCCAGCTCGCCCAGAGACGAGACATCGGAATCCTGGCGCACAACCACGTTTTGCGGGGCCAGGGAATAGGCCCAGAGCAGCTTGGACCCGATCGGCTTGCCGTCAAACGTTTTGATGCCGTTATTGGCATGGTACAGAGCACTGGTTGTGATCAGCCCGATATCCAGCTGGCCCCGGTCCATCCGCTTAAGGTTGTCTACCGTCGCGCCGGTTTCAACCACTGACGCCTGATAGTCAGAGCTGGCGGCGTTCACGACCTTGGCAACTGCCGCAAAATAGGCGTAATGAGCGCTTTGCGCGTTGGTGGCACCAAAAGCCAGGCGCTCCTGCGCAAAGGCAGACAACGGCAAAACAGCAGCAGCCAGCGCCAACCCTGCGGGTTTCAGATACTTTTTCATTCCTGCACTCCTCCATGCGTTCGTCTCAGCAGCAAACCCGTGTTCCGGACCTACTTGGAAGCTGAGACCTAACGGAGTTGCATTGGATTACGTAAGTGAAATTGAGGGCCCTGAAATATTTCAGAGCGCTTCTGACATGGGCGCTCAGGAGCAACGCGAAAGGACAAAACGCACAGCGATCGAACCGAGCTGCTGAGGCCGCTTTGGAGACCATGTTCGCTAATGACGGAGCACTGCCAAAAGACCGCCATCAATTTCGACGCGCGGGACGTTGCAGTGTGGTGGTACAAACTCAGAACAGAAGCTGCATCCGATTATGAGTGTGTGGAGAAATAGCACATGGCGCAGCGCACTATCTGTGTGTTGTGTTGTGCGTTATTTTGACAGAAATGATCTATTTTCAAGTGGCAGTTGTCCGCACGCTTATCCGCGCAACCCAACAAATCAACTCAACGCCCCTCGTTCAAATAGACAACCCGTCCAGTCCATCATCGCCGCAACGGAGAGGCGCGCCGCATGCCGAACATCGGAAAACCCTGATTTTTCTTGGTTTTTCGAATCCGCCATATTCAACATTGTCCCTATCCCAGCCCAATGTTCCGACGCGGAGCTGAAGGATACAGCACCGCAGAGGTCGTTTAGTACTTTTTTCTAACCGATTCCCAGCAGCCCGGATTACAGGGCACCGGGACACGGCACGCTCCTTCAGTTTTGTCCCCATCGGCTAGATCAGCCCGGCGGATGGCAGGGCCCGCGCGAAGCGGTGATGGAACTCCGGAAGACTGGCGCGGCCGGCCCGTTTCAGTTTCCAGGCGAAACTGCCCTGCTGAAACGGGCCGGCCTCAATAAAGAAACATCGCCGCTTATTGGCCTGCTGCCCGGAATATGTGTCAGAGCGCGGCGGCAAATTCCGTGATCGAAGTCTCCAGCGTGGAGACGATCTGACCGGCCTGCGCCGCATCGATGATCAGCGGCGGTGACAGGATGATACGGTCGCCCACAGGGCGCACGATGACGCCTGCCTCGGCGCATTTACGGAAAACGGTCTCGCCCGCTTTGGCAGACATCGGCAGCGGTGTCCTGGCCGATTTGTCGCCCACCAGGTCCACAGCCATCATCAGCCCGTGGCCACGCACATCGCCCACATGGGGCAGCTCCAGCAGCCGCTTGGCATCGCTTTGCAGTTTGCCGCCGACAGTGCGGGCATTTGCCAGTAGGCCTTCACGTTCCATGATGGCAATATTGGTCAGTGCGGCGCGGCAGGCCACCGGGTGGCCGAAATAGGTCAGCCCCATGGAGAACACCCCGCCCTCGCATTGCGGCTGGCTGATCACCTCGTAAATCTCATCCGAGATCAGCGTGACGCCCAGCGGGATATAGCCCGAGGTGATGCCTTTGGCAGAGACCAGGATGTCGGGCTGGTAAACGAAGACCTCTTCCGAGGCGAACCATGCACCGAGGCGGCCAAATGCGGTGACCACCTCATCCGCGATATAGAGCATGTCGTGCTTTTTGCAGACTTCCCACATGCGGCGGTGGTAACCCTTGGGCGCGACCAGCACGCCGCCGGCACCCATCACGGGTTCTGCAATGAAGGCGGCGCAATTGTCCGGCCCCAGCTGCTGGATGCGGTTCTCGAACTCATTGACCAGGAAATCGCAATAGGCTTCTTCCGTCATCTCTTCCGGCTTGGCATACATGTTCGCCGCCGAGATATGGTGGATGAACTCGCGCCCGATCCGGTCAAAGCTGTTCTTGGTGGCGTGGATGCCGGTCAGCTCAGCCGCAACATAAGTGGCACCGTGGTAGGCGTCATTGCGGCTGATGATCATCTTCTTGCGGTGCAGGCCGCGCATGGTGTTGTAGTAGTGAACCAGACGGATCGCCGCGTCATTGGCGGTGGAGCCGCCGCAGGTGTAATAGACATGGTTCAGGCTGCCCGGCGCGTTCTGCGCCAGCCAGTGGCCCAGTTCCGCGGCCGGTTCATTGGTCGAATGGCCGAAGGGGTTGTAATACTGCATCTGCATGACTTGCTTGGAGATCGCATCGGCCATCTCCTGCCGGCCGTGGCCAACGTTCACGCACCACAGGCCCGCGATCCCGTCCAGGAACTTGCCGCCCTCGCTGTCGGTCACATACATGCCCTCGGCCCCTGTGATCACCTGGCTGCCCTCGGCCTTGAAGGAGGAGAAATCCGTATAGGGGTGCAGCACGTGGTCGCGGTCCATTTCCCAGGCCGAAGGGGTGTTGGTGAGGGTCATGCGGATTTCTCCCGGAACTGATGTGTGGGCGCGAAAAAGCACCTTTACTGCAGTCTAGGCGGGCCGCCCGTTCAGCAGGCAGTCCCCTTCAGGGGGTAGTGACGCTGCCCGCCGCGGCTTGTTAGGCCCTTGCAGCCCTGCATCCCTGCGGGCACAGTCCGCAAAGGAGCCGGAAATGCAGATGGAGAAACGCCGCGTGCTGCAGCTGCCCTCTGAACAGACGGATGAGCTGGCCGCGGTCATCGCCCAGGCGGGAACCGCAGGATTCCCCGCGGCGATCAGCGAATTCTGCAAAGGCCTGTGCGGCGCGGATGAGGTCTTCCTCAGCGCCTTTTTTGAGGGGCACAAACCGGCTGAGCTTTACTACAGCGGGGATGACCCGGCAGCGCGGGAGGCGCTGTCGCTCTATCTCGGCTATGCTTATCTACTGGACCCGTTCTACCCGTATTTCCGCGACAAGCGCGGCGGAGAGGTGCTGCGTCTGCGCGACGTTGCCCCGGATGATTTCCGCCGCAGCGAGTATTATTCCATGTTCTACAAGGCCATGGGGCTGGAGGATGAATGCGGGCTGATGGTCTTTATCGGCGAGGGCGCAGCGCTGGTCTTCTCGATCGGCACCCACGGCAAAGGGCGGCGGCTGTCGCTGTCAAAGCTGCGGGCCGCGGTGCCGGTGATCGCCGCACTGGCCCGC
>CAJXHQ010000283.1 GCA_913054485.1 uncultured Paracoccaceae bacterium | reverse complement strand
TACGACCAATTGATTAACAGTCAACTGCTCTACCGCTGAGCTACGCCGGAACGGTGCGCAGGATATAGCGTTGTGATTCCGGGGCGTCCAGAGGGGAAATGCAAGCTTGGTGAAAAAATCACGGCACCCGGAGGAAGCGTGCTGCAGGTGAGACCGGCCCGTCCGCTGCGGCCAGCCCGCGGCCCAAGAGATCCATCAGATGGGCAAATACATTGCGCTCGGCGGCGCCCATAAGGGCGGCGGGGGTCTCGGTGTAAATCTCCTCTGCCAGCTGGCGCGCGGTGGCCGGAGCCTGCGCCAGCTGCATCAGGATCGCGGCCTCGCGTGTTTCCCGGTGGGCGATCAGCCAGTCGAGCCGGCCGCCCGGATCGGTGACCGGCGCGCCGTGTCCGGGGTGGAGCACCCGCCAGTTGCGCGCCCGCAGGCGGCGGCAGGAGGCCATGAAGTCGGTCAGGTCGCCATCTGGCGGTGACACCAGCGAACTGGCCCACCCCATCACGTGATCGGCGGTAAAACAGGCGTCCCCCCAGGCCAGTGCGATATGGTTGCCCAGGTGTCCGGGAGTGTGAATCACTTCCAGCTCCCAGCCTTCGCCGCGGATCACAGCGCCATCGGCCACCTGCACGTCGGGGCGGAAATCTTGATCGATGCCTTCGCCGCCGCCGGCCATGCCGCTGTCCGCCAGCCGCCGCATCGCCGCGCTGCGGCCGGCGGTTGCGCTGCCATAGCCATAGACCGGCGCGCCGGTGGCACCGGACAGAGAAGGGCTGAGCGGCGAATGGTCCAGGTGGCTGTGGGTGACGATGATGTGGCTGATGTGCTGGCCCGGCTGCAGCGCGGCAAGGATCGCCTTCATATGGGCCGGGTCATCGGGGCCGGGGTCAATGACGGCAAGGCCGCTGAAACCCAAGAGATAGGTGTTGTGCCGCGGTAGGTCATCGGCGAGGGATTGGGGGCCAGGATGCGGCTCAGCCCGGGCTCCAGCTGTTCGGCGCGGCCCGGTGCGGGGTTGAAATCATCTGGTGCCTGCATGGCTGCGGTCCTGTTCGAATTCTGCTGCGGTATGGGCGGCTTGCGCTTCACAGCCGGCCTGGTGCTCTGTAGGTTTAGCGCATGATCTTCAGTTGGCTCAAACACTATATGCCCCGCGGTCTTTACGGCCGGACCGCTTTGATTCTGATCCTGCCGGTGCTGGCCGTGCAGGTTGTGGTTTCGGTGGTCTTCATCCGCAAGGACCTGGACGACATCACCACGCAGCTGACCCGGCTTGCCGTTGACGAGGTGGCCTATGCGATGGAGCTGGCAGAGGCAGCCGAGAGCCCTGAAACCTATCTGACCGTGCTTGCGCCGGTGCTGGAGAGTTTCCAGGTGACGGCGGGTTTTCTGGACCGCGCTGCGCCAGAGCCTGCGGATATCCTGGCCTGGAGCGAATATTCCGGCCGGGTGGTTCGGCGCAGCTTTGCCAGCGACCTTCCGGGCTATCGCTCGATCCAATTTGTGGAGCCGAATGTGGTGCGGCTTTATGCGGATACGAAGTTCGGGGTGCTGGAGATGCAGTTCAGCCGCCGCCGGGTGACGGTTGCCGCGCCGCACCAGCTGCTGGTGACGATGCTGTTCTTCGGGCTGATCGTGACCGCGGTCTGTTATCTCTACCTGCGCAACCAGCTGCGGCCGATCAAAAAGCTTGCTGAGGCGGCGCAGGCTTTCGGGCGCGGGCAGAACCTGGCCTATTCCCCGCGGGGCGCAACCGAGGTGCGCGCCGCGGGCAGTGCATTTCTGGATATGCGGCAGCGGATTGAACGCCAGATCGAACAGCGCACCTTGATGCTTTCGGGGGTCAGCCACGATCTGCGAACACCCTTGACCCGGATGAAGCTGGAACTGGCGATGATGGACCCGCAGGAGGCCGGGCCGATGCTCCAGGATGTCGAAGAGATGCAGACGCTTCTGGATGCCTTCCTGGACTTCGCGCGCGGCGCCGCGGGCAGCGCTCCGGAGCTGGTTAATCCGCAGGCGCTGGCCGAGGATGTGGTGGAAAACTGGCGCCGTGAGGGTAAGGACGTGATGCTGGGTGAACTGAGCGGCAAGGGTGAAGTGCCGTTGCGGGATTTCGTGATCCGGCGGGCGCTGGACAACCTGGTCGGCAATGCGGTGCGCTATGGCACGCGGGCGCGGGTCTCGGTGGCGCTGACCGCAAAGTCGCTTCGGTTCAGGGTTGAGGATGACGGGCCGGGCATTCCGCCGGAACTGCGCGGCGAGGCGCTGCGCCCCTTCACCCGGCTGGATCCGGCGCGCAACCAGAACAAGGGATCGGGTGTCGGGCTGGGGCTGGCGATTGTGGCAGATGCAGCACGGGCGCATGGCGGTGTTCTGCGGCTCGATCACAGCGAAGCCCTGGGCGGGCTGCAGGCCGATATCGTGATCGGGCGGTAGGCGGGAAACGGGCTCAGAACCGGAAAGTCACCCCGAGGGTGATGAAGGGATAGCCATCGCCGACTTCGCTTTCGATCTGTTCGGCCTCTTCGATCAGGTCTGAGGGATCTACCGGGTTGCTGCCGGTGACTGTGAGGCCGGCCTCGATCCCGTTGGTGTAGATATAGCCGCCGCTGATGTTCAGGCTCCAGCGGTCCCCCAGGGCCTGTTCGTAGCCAAGCGCCAGAATTGGCGACACCCGGTTGGCAAAACGGACTTCTGCCTCGATGGATGTGTTGTAGACGGTGTCGCCGATCAGGAGGTTGCCGCTGGCCTGCCCCTGGACATTGGTGCCGGATAGAAACGCCCCTCCAATCAGATGAAAGTTGGAATTGCCCAGTTGGTAATCTGCGAGCAGCGACAGCCCGCGGATCTCGGCGATGGCGTCATAAATGATATCGCCGGCTTCTTCCTTGCGCCGGTAATTCGGGGCGCCGCTGATCATGGCGGTGTAGCGCAGCTTGGGTGTAGCGCGGTAGCGCAGCTCTCCGGTGAGGCCAAGAGAGGAAACCCCAAGCCCGAGATCAAACTCCCCGACGTCCTGTGCCGCGCCCTGGCCTGCAAGGCAGCCCCCGGTCAGTGCAGCAAGGATCAGCAGGGTCCGGCGCATTTTGTCTCCCCAAAAGGCTGGCCTTATGAAGGTAATGCAGGGGCGCGCGGCGGAAAGGGGGGGAATTGCCCTGATCATTTTTGGATTTGGCAGGCAGGGGCGGTGTTTGGTAGGCCCGGCAGGATTCGAACCTGCAACCAAAGCGTTATGAGCGCTCTGCTCTAACCGTTGAGCTACAGGCCCGCCATGGGCAAATCCGTATCATTCTGCGCCGCCGCGTCAACCCTTACCGTTGCACGCAGCAAGAATATGCACTAACCCCGCGCGCAACACTTCAGCGAAGGATGAGCCAATGACAGCGGGCAAGAATGGTCTGACCTATGCAGACGCAGGCGTGGATATTGATGCAGGCAATGCGCTGGTCGACCGGATCAAGCCGGCCGCCAAGCGCACCAACCGCTCAGGCGTGATGAGCGGCCTTGGCGGTTTCGGCGCGCTGTTCGACCTGAAGGACGCAGGTTACAGCGATCCGATTCTGGTGGGTGCAACCGATGGTGTCGGCACCAAACTGCGCATCGCCATCGACACCGGTGTGGTGGACGGCGTGGGCATCGATCTGGTGGCGATGTGCGTCAACGATCTGGTCTGCCAGGGCGCCGAGCCGCTGTTTTTCCTGGACTACTTTGCCACCGGCAAGCTGGACACAGATACTGCGGCCCGCATCATCGAGGGCATCGCCGAGGGCTGCGTGCGCTCCGGTGCTGCGCTGATCGGCGGTGAGACGGCTGAAATGCCGGGCATGTACCCCGATGGCGATTTTGACCTTGCCGGTTTTGCCGTCGGCGCCATGGAGCGCGGCACCGCGCTGCCCGCAGGCGTGCAGGAAGGCGACGTGCTGCTGGGTCTCGCGTCCGACGGCGTGCACTCCAACGGCTATTCTCTGGTGCGCAAGCTGGTCGAGGTTTCCGGCCTTGGCTGGGATGCGGACTGCCCCTTCGGCGAAGGCTCCCTGGGCGAGGTGCTGCTGACCCCGACCCGTCTGTATGTGAAGCAATCGCTGGCCGCGGTGCGGGCAGGGGGGGTGCATGCGCTGGCCCATATCACCGGCGGCGGCCTGACCGAAAACCTGCCGCGCGTGCTGCCGGAAGGCCTGGGCGCTGATATCGACCTGGATGCCTGGGAACTGCCCGCCGTGTTCAAGTGGATGGCGGCTACCGGCGGCATCGCCGAAGCGGAAATGCTGAAGACTTTCAACTGCGGCATGGGTATGATCCTGTCGGTCTCGGCTGACCGTGCCGATGCGCTGACCGAAGTGCTGGAAGATGAGGGCGAGACCGTCACCCGTCTCGGCACCGTCACCGCGGGTGAGGGCATGCGCTACGCGGGCAAGCTGCTGTGAGCCACAAGCGCGTCGCGATTCTGGTTTCGGGCGGCGGCTCCAACATGGTGTCGCTGGTCGACAGCATGACCGGGGATCATCCGGCGCGGCCCTGCCTGGTTCTCTCCAATGATGCTGAAGCGGGCGGTCTGAAAAAGGCCGCCGCGCGCGGCATTGCGACCGCTGCCGTGGATCACCGTCCCTTCAAGGGCGACCGTGCGGCCTTTGAGGCCGAGCTGGTGAAGCCCATTCTTGAGGCCGGGGCCGACATTGTCTGCCTTGCCGGCTTCATGCGGGTGCTGACCGAAGGATTCGTGTCGCAGTTTCAGGGGCGGATGCTGAACATCCACCCGTCCTTGCTGCCGAAATACAAGGGGCTCAACACCCACGCCCGCGCGCTGGAAGCCGGTGACGCGGAAGCGGGCTGTTCGGTTCACGAGGTGACACCGCTGCTGGACGACGGGCCGCTGCTCGGCCAGGCCCGGGTGCCGGTCCTCGCGGGCGATACGCCCGAATCCCTGGCGGCCCGGGTGCTGACGCAGGAACATAAGCTCTATCCGGCAGTGTTGCGCCGCTTTGCCGCGGGCGATCGCAGCCCGGTGCAGCTGGCCTGGGAGGGCTGACGTCCGCGGGCCATTTGCAATGCTTGGCCCG
>CAJXHQ010000282.1 GCA_913054485.1 uncultured Paracoccaceae bacterium | reverse complement strand
TCAAATTCAAGAAGCTGACAAGACTTTCTGGGCTGCGGGTCCACAAGTTGAAGTGAAAAAAGGCGATGGGAAGCTGTTCGACGGCGCCGGCCTTTACCTCCTGAAACGCGAGCCGGAAAAAGGCCGCTGGATCTACCGCTACAAGCATCAGGGCAAGAGCCGGGAAATGGGGCTGGGGCCTTATCCGTCCGTCTCCCTGTCTGACGCCAGAGCAGCGCGCGACCAGTGGGCGGAGGTGCTGCGGGAAGGGGGTGACCCGATAGCCGAACGGGACCGGCGGGCCGAAGACGAGCGACGGGCCGCCACCAGGAACGACCCAACATTTGCCGAAGCGGCCGAGATTACCTTTGAAGCGCGCAAAGCCGGGCTGAGAAAGGACGGGGACGCAGGCCGCTGGATGTCTCCGCTGAGCCTCTACATGATCCCGGCCATCGGGCATCTGCAAATGTCCAGTATCCACCAAACGGACATTCAGAGCGCGCTGGCGCCGATCTGGAAGAAAAAGCACCCGACCGCAGAGAAAGCCCTGCAGCGCACCAGGATCATTTTCCGCCACATGCGGCTGTCAGGCGTGGAGTGCGACCCGTTCACCGTGGACATGGCGCAGCACATGCTGGGCGAGGTCCGCCACAAGGTGGTGAAGACGCGCGCGAGCGCATGGGAGGATATCCCGCAGATCTACCGCGACCTCGACAAAGCGAGCCCGGCCCACCTGTGCCTGCGGTTCTCGATCCTGACGGCTGTCAGGTCGGACGGCGTGCGCGGCGCGCGCTTTGACGAAATTGAGGGGGATGTGTGGACTGTGCCGGCCGGCCGCATGAAGGGCCGGGAAGGCACGGTCGAGGACTTCCGCGTCCCGCTGTCTAAAGCTGCGCTGGAAGTCATAAATTGCGCGGAAGAATGGCGGATGGGGTCTTTATTGTTCCCAGGCCGAAGCGGACGCAACCGGATCACAGACGTTGCTGTCAGCAAGGCCCTGGCAAAAGTGGACCCGAACGGAACACCGCACGGGTTGCGGTCTAGCTTCAGGACATGGGTTCAAGATACCGGGGCCGCGTCGTTCGATGTCGCGGAAACCGCGCTGGCCCATATCATCGGCGGGAAGGTCGAGCGCAGCTATGCCCGGTCAGATTTTCTGGACCGTCGGCGCGCTCTGATGCAGGCTTGGGCGGATTACGTGACCGGGACAGCTCAGAAGGTGGTGCCTATCAGGGGCCGTCATTGACCGCTCTGCCGCCTCCGTTCCGCGCCTAGCATAGCATTCTCTGAACCGCCCTCGCAGGTAATCAGCATGTGAGCGATCGGCCCCTTGTATCGGCGCATTAATCAAGGCCGCTCCTTGGCCCCCTCCCCGACCGCAATCTTGTCGCCGTTGTGATCACCCCAATTGAGCGGCCCGGTTTCCGGGAAGCAGGTCGAGCGAAAGGTTTTCCGGTCTGGCAAAAGGGAATACTGCCATCGGCCCGCTCCCTGAAACAAAGCGCGAAAACAACACGTCTAGAGTGGATTTAGTTAAATCCTTTGCTATTGCTCTAGGGTCTAAGTATCAGTAACGATGACGGCAGGTCTAATTTAGCTCAACCGCATTGAGGGTTTCTTTGTTTTTTCACGCATTTTACGCTCTCTACCTCGTGGTTGCGGGTGTCTTTCTAACCTTGACCCACATTGAGCAAGTTTGCAAAGACGTTCGCAAACCAGGCCAAGTTTTCTTCGGTTTCCTGATGTGCTTGCTCTGGCCTATGACAGTAGTGATGGTGGCGTGCGAAATCGTGGTGGAGCGACGAGGGTAAGGCGCTTCAAGCTGTGTTGGCCAAAATTGTTTCAGTTCAAACGGATTTCTAATATCACCACTTGTATGGAAAAGCTTTACTAGCCTACCCAACACGGTTTTTCTGGTGCAACATATCGGCGTCGCAACCCTGAATACTACCGAGGGAAAGGTGCGGAAGCTCAATGCCCGAAGCTAGCGCGCAACCTGACAATTTGGTGGGATGAACATACCCCATTGGCTATCACCAGAGTATTCAGAAAAAATGGACACCGATCAGGTGATGTTTTCACAGGATTTCTAGCGTGATGTCTGACGCGTTTCCGGATTGTCGGACAGATTCTCGGTGTTTTCAAGGTGTATCAAGTTCAAGTATTGGCGCTGCTTGTCGTCGAAATTTGCGGCTATGAATTCCGCCGATGGTGGTTAACGGTATTATACGCAAGCTCAAGCAGCATTGTAACTTCTGAAGGCAGGGTATGAAAGAATGTCCGCACTGGTAGAGTGACAGGAAATGCCTCCAGTTTACGGAGACAGTTCCAAAACTGTACCCATTTTCTTGGAAAAACAGCCTCGGAAGGAACCCGTGGTCTGGAAGATCAAGCATTAGCCGTAGTAGCTCCCGTAGCGGTATTCCTGACGCCGAGTCTCAGAGAAATTCAGGACCCCAATAACTGGAGTACCCGGCTTGATCCCGTCCGCGAGATGGGCGTAGGCCGTGCGCAGTTCCATCTGGCTAGCTTCGCCGAAGCGCACACAGAGCAAAGCAACATCGACATACGGCGCAATATACTGCGGGTCCACAACGGGCAGGAGCGGCGCGCAGTCGATCACCACCACGTCGAATGTTTCGCGGGTTTCGTCAATCAGGTCGTGGAATGCCTTGCTCTGCAGGGGTGCATCGGTCGGAACATCCGCACGGCGATTTCCGAGGATCACTCCCAATGGGCTCAAATTGTCGATTACGTAGAACTCTTCGATCAGAGCACGATCAAAGCCTTTGCTTTCTGCATCCGGCGATTCCTCCTGTTCTGTTTCCGACAGCAGGTAGTCCATCAACCCAAATTCCGGCTTTTCATTCAAGAACTTGTGGATGCTGGGATTGCGGAGGTCTGCATCAATCAGCAGCGTCTTCTTGCCGGCATTGGCGTAGGTGCGCGCTAGGGACAACGCGGTTGTCGATTTGCCCTCTGCCGGAATGGCTGAGGAAACAAGGATGACCCGTGCTTTCCCGCTGTCGCCTGCAGTTGAATGATCGATACTTGCATGCAATTTGCGAAACGCTTCGGCGAATTGTGCCATCGGCTCTTTGATCACTTGGTCCGCGAGCTTGGCGGTGGCCGACTGGGAGTTCATCTTGGGGACCACCGCACCGACCTTGACTGGAACAACGTTGCCCAGCTGAGAAGCAGACGTGATACCTCCAAGGAAGAACTCCTTCAGCATGGCCACGCCAACACCGAGGCCCAGGGCGCCAAAGAGCGCTGTGAGGAAAACAAGCCTTTTGTTCGGGAAGGACGGTTGGGACGGAACTATGGCCTCGGAAACGATCTGGCTGGAAGCCACCTGAAGCACTGCCTGCGCTTCAAGGTCCCGCATACGGCCGATCAGGGTATCGTACTGACGCTGGGCGATCTGCGCTTCCTGCTGAAGTTCGTAAATCTCAGTCAGAGTGCTGTCGCTGAGATTGCTCTGCAGCGCTTCGGCTTGAATTGCCTTCAAGATTGATCCACGCGCATCCCTTGACCGGGATACTTCCGCTTGCAGCCGGTCCAGCGCATCCTCTCCCCGGGACTTGATTTCCTGATCCAATGCGGCAAGCCCTTTCTGCAGGTCAAAGGCCTCCACAGAACCAGCATTGGCCTTGCCGAGCCTCTCCATCAGGGTCTGGCGCTGCGCGTTGAGTGACTGAAGCGCGGAGTCCCCAACGCTATCAGCCAAGGAAGCCCAACCGCCCTTTTCAATCTCCAATCGGGACATAGTCAGCAGCTGTTCGCTGTCTTCCAACGTTAGCGCGGCACTGTTGAGCTGGGTCGACAGCGTGGCCAACGCCTCTGAGCCTGTCTCGCTGGCAATGCGCTTAACATTTTCTTCTACGAAGTTCTGTGCAGCTCCGTTGCTTTGGGCGAGGCGCTGGCGGGCTTGGTCCAGCTGAGCCTGCAATACATCGCGGGCGGCCAAAGAGGAATTCATCCGGTCCGCGACCTGAGACTGGATGTAGGCCCCGGCATGCGCGTTGGCTATCTCCGCTGACAGCTGAGGATCAGAACTCGTGAATTGTACGGTGACCAAATAAGTCAGGCCCTTGCGCCGGACCGACAAAGAATCCGTAAACTTCCGCAGTGTTCTATTGGTCAAGACTTCCTGTGATGGCGGGGTTGCCGTTTCCAGCCCCATCGCGGCCCGGAACTTGTCAACAAGCCCAAGCTGCGGGCCAAACTCGTCGGTCTGTTGCAGATCCTCCAGCACAATGGTCTGAAGCGCCAGCCTGGCGGACTTCAGCACTTCAACTTCAGTTTCGATACGGGTCGATTCGGTTGTCGAACTGATTGTGCTGACTGCCGTTGGATCCAAGAGGTTGGTTTCCTGCGGGTCCACCTTCACCAGCGCAGTGGCCGTATAAAGCGGCGTGGTGCGCACGATAAACAGGAAAGCAATCACCAGAACCATAAAGACCAGCAGAACGATCAACCGGTACTGGCGCCGGAGAATCGTAACAAAACTCAACAGATCAAAATGTTCTTCAGAAGTTCGTGTCATCAAACTATGTACCTTAGTGCAAATGTCTAGCGGCCCGCAGCGCAGCCGGAATACAGAATTCTCTCGTCAGGGTTAAACGGCAAGAATCGCATAGCTGCAAGCCTGCCGCTTTCGTAGGCGCCAACATCCAGATTGATCCGTGTTCCCGAAACCTCTACTTTCGGTACGATCACATGCCCATGCACCAGAACAGGACCTTCTGCCTTGCTTCCGTCACCGTCAGGCGGGCCCCACAGTAACCGCCGCGCGCTCTGCCTGTCGGCGGGAAGGCTCAAATCGTATCCGGCATGGGCAAAGCGGAGATGGCCGCATTCGAGTCCGCAAGGCAGCGCGCCGAGGAACTCCCTGTGCTCCTTCGGTATGGCGAGCTGAAGTTTCCGGTTGAGCAGCTTGCCATCGGCTGCGAAGCCCTTGTCGCTGTCCGGGGATAATCCGTAGGAGCGGAGCGTTTCCTCTCCGCCGAACGAAAGCCAAGCCAGATTGGCACTGGGGTTGTCCAGGAACTGCAGCATCATGTCTTCATGGTTGCCGCGCAGC
>CAJXHQ010000281.1 GCA_913054485.1 uncultured Paracoccaceae bacterium | reverse complement strand
GCGGGCTGCCGCACAAGCTGGACGGAGCTGCGGCCATGGCGATTGCGGAGCAGGCGCCGGACCCGGAGAACCGGATTTCCCTGTCTGAGACCCGCGACGCGCTGGGGATGCCGCTGCCGCAGGCGGCCTGGAGTGCCGGGGCACCGGCGCGGCGCACCTTGCTGCGGATGGGGCAGGTGCTGCGGCAGTCCTTTGTTGCGGCCGGCCTGCCGGACCCGCAGTTGCCGGAGTGGATCCTGGAAAACGCGCCGGAGGCCGCGGTGGTGATCGACATGGGCCACACAGCGGGCACCACGCGGATGGCAGACAGCCCCAAGGCAGGTGTGGTGAATGCGGATCAGCGGCTGCACGACGTGATGGGGCTTTATGCGGCTGGCGGATCGGTGATGCCGACGCCGGGCCACGCCAATCCGACGCTGATGATGGTCGCCATGGCGATCCGGCTGGCCGACCATTTAAAATCACAGATCAGGAGGGCCGGATGATACCCCAGAGCGGAATTCTTTGCCCTGGAAGGCAGGAAATAACGGCAGGGCGTGACTCTGCCTCAAACTGCACCAGTTTCTTAAATGCTGTTTGACGGGGACGGATTGATGGGGGGCGGTATTTTCCAGTTTATGCGGGCCGGATCGGGAGGATTGGCTGCGGCGAAGCGCCTGCTGGGCGTGGCGCTCTGCGCGGCTTTGCCCGCGCTGGCGCAGGCTGCGGCCCCGGATAATTATAAGATCAACGTCGGCGACGAACTGGAATTTGATATCCTTGATGACGACGACCCGCCGCAGCTGTTCACCGTGGGGCGCGATGGCATGGTGCAGCTGCCCTTCATCGGCGGCATGCCGGTCGCGGCGATCTCGGTCGGCGACGCGCGTAAACTGATCCGGCACACCTATGTGGAGCGCGAGATTTTTGTCAGCCCGGCGGTGGAGCTGTCGATTGCCAGCTTCCGTCCGGTATTTGTGCTCGGCGACGTTCGCGATCCCGGCAACTATGATTTCCAGCCCTTCCTGACCGCAGAGCAGGCCGTCGGCCTGGCTGGCGGCGCGGCGATTTCGGCCAACAATGAAGAAGCCCGGGTGCTGGAGCGGCGCAATCTGGAAGGCACGCTGTCCAGTCTGGAATACGATCTGGCTTTGCTGGCGGCGCAATACGCCCGGGTGCAGGCGCGGCTGAAGGGCGAAGACAGCGTTCGCTGGGCAAATGTGCCGCAGGACGTGCGCCCCGGCGTGAACCGCGAGCTGTTCGACGAACATAAGATCAACGAGGATCAGATTATTACCCTGGAAATTGGCGACACAACGGCGCGGCGGCTGCTGCTGGGTGAAGCTGTGTCAGAAGCGGAAGAACGGATCTCGCTGCTGAACCAGCGCGAGGACGTGCTGGCCCAGGCGCTGGAGGTGACGCGGAGCGAGCTGGCGCGGATCGAAGATCTGGTCGCACGCGAGCTGGTGCCGAAAGCGGATGTGAACGTGCGGGTTCTGGCGGTCACCCGGGCCGAGGATATTCTGCTGGAACTGCGCGAGGAACGATCGGCCGCGCGGGTGCAGCTTGCCACCCTGCGCGGTCAGCTCTCGCAGTTTGATGCGGAGCGGGAAAAGACATTGGTGTCGGAATCCCAGCGCTATTGGAGCGACATCAAGAAACTGCTCTCCACCCGCGCTTCGCTGGAGGACAGGTTGGGGCTTCTGCGGCAATGGATGAGTGCTGCGCGGGGTTTGGAATCCTCGCTTCTGATCGAATTTCAGGTGCGCCGCCGTGAGGCGGAAGGCGTGAAAAACCTGATCCTGCAGCCCTTTGATGAGCTGGTGCCGGGTGACCTGCTGGTGGTGGTTGTGAAACCCCCGGAATCGCTGAAGGAGCCGGGATGATGGAACAGCTGCGAAACAGGCAGGATCAGGCCGCAGAGGCGCCAAACGCCGCCCCGGCTGACTCCTGGGGATCGCCCTTCCAGTCGATAGATCTGGTCTACCTCTATTCGGTTTTGCGGGTGAATATCCGCTTCATCACTTCACTGACCGTGGGCGCAGTTGTTGCGATGCTGGTCTATCTTCAGTTTGTGTCACCCGTCTACACAGCCTATTCGCAGGTCCTTCTGGACACCCGCGAAGAGCGGATCACCCCGGTCGAGGAGGTGGTCTCGAACCTCAATGTCACCAATTCGGTCATTGCGGGCGAGGTGGTAATGCTGCGGTCCAACGTGCTGATCGGCAAGGTGGTGGACCGTCTGGGGCTGATCGACCCGCCGGCATTTGACACGCGGGCGCCGCGGCCGGAGCCGCTGTTTTCCAAGGCCAAGCGCCTGGCCCGCGGCGGCCAGCCGCCGCATGTGGTGGCCGCCGCCCTGCCGGAGGAGACCCTGCGATCCTGGGTGATCGACGAGGTGCGGGGCAACCTTGGCGTGACGCAGATCGGGGTCTCTTTTGCGATCGGGATCAATTACAAATCCTCGAACCCGCGGCTGGCGGCGCAGATCGCAAACGCGGTGGCCAACGAGTATATCGACAGCCAGCTGGAGAATAAGATGGACGCCACGGTGCGGGCCAATACCTGGCTGTCGGACCGGCTTCTGGAGCTGAGCGAACAGGTGCAGAGCGCCGATGCCGCAGTGGTGGATTTCAAAGCCAGCATGATCGAAAATGCCGGCGGCAACGAGGAAAGCATCAACCAGCTCCTGGCTGAGCTGAACACCCGGCTGGTCGGCAGCGCCACCGACCGCGCCGATGCCGAGGTGCGGCTGGGGCAGGTGGAGACGCTGCAGCTTGCCGGCGGGCTTCTGGCAGTGGCGGATGTGGTGACATCGCCTTTGCTGGAGACGCTGCAGCAGCAGCGGACCGGCCTGGCCTCCACCCGCGCGCAGATGGGCAGCACCTTCGGGCGCAAACATCCTGACATGATCCGCATCTCGGCCCAGATTGCCGATATCGACCGCTCCATCGAGGCGGAGCTGAAACGGCGGGTAGAGGAGATGCGCAGTGACGTGGTGGTGACCCGCAATCGCGAAGATGCGCTGCGCGGGCAGATCGCGCTGGTGTCGGAGCGCGCGGATTCATTGTCCAAGGCCTCGGTCCGGCTGAGCCAGCTGGAACGTACAGCGGAAGCCACCCGCGCGGTCTATGAGAACTTCCTCGCGCGTTACAAGGAAACCAGCGCGCAGGCGGATTTCCAGGTGCCCGAAGCCCGCGTGATCGGCCGCGCCGAAGTGCCGGTGGTGCCGACCAGCCCGCGCAAGACTCTGTTTGTGGCGATGGCCTTCCTGTTTGGCCTGTCGCTGGCCATTGCCACTGTCTTCATCCGCAACCTGGTGCGCGCGCCGGTGACCACGTCGGCAGAGCTGCGCGCCCTGACCCAGCGCCACGTGCTGGCGCCGCTGCCCTATGTGCGCCACTTCGGGCGCAAGTACAAATGGCTGCAGCGCGAAGTCGCGGGGCGCGGGTCCTCTTCCTTCATGGAGCGCATCCGCTCGATCCGGATCGACCTGTTCGAGGTCTCACGGGTCGGCCGTCCGCGGGTGGTGCTGGTGACCTCTTCGGTACCGGGGGAGGGCAAGACCTCAACCGCCTGCGCGCTGGCAAGCGATCTCAGCAGCTCGAAAACCTCGGTGCTGCTGCTGGACGCGGATCTGCGGCGGCCGGATGTGATGAAGGCGCTGAGCATGCCACCGGAAGGCGGCTGCCTGGTGAGCTATCTGGAGCGGGGCGATAAGATGAAAGATCTGCCGCGTCATTCCCGACTGATCGGCGCGGATGTGATCGGCCCGCTGCGCCCGACCAGCGATGCGGCGGACCTGCTGACGTCGAACCTGTTCTCCGGCCTCTTGTCGCGGATGTCGGCGCGCTATGACGTGATTATTGTCAATGCGCCGCCGGTGCTGCACCTGGCGGATTCCATGCTGCTGGCGAAACATGCCGATGCCACCATTTATGCGGTGCGCAGCGGCAGCACCCCGGCCAAGGTGGTCCTGCGTTCGATCCAGCGGCTGGAGGGGGCAGGCGCGGTTGTGGCGGGCGTTGTCATGACCATGGTGCGCCGCAAGGACGCAGCTGCCCGCGAAAGCGATATGTATTCTTATGATTACTGAGCGGGGGCGGGCATGAGGGTGGCCATCGTGCACTACTGGCTGGTCGGCATGCGCGGCGGCGAGCGGGTGCTGGAGGAGCTGATCCGGCTCTCCCCGGAGGCGGATCTCTTCACCCATGTCGCCGACCGCAGCCGCTTGTCGGATCTGATCAACAGCCGCCCGATCACCGAAAGTTTCATCGCGCGCCTGCCCGGCGCAAAACGCCACTACCAGAAGTATCTCGGGCTGATGCCGCGTGCCCTGGAGGAGCTGGACTTCACCGGGTACGATCTGGTGATCTCCTCGGAAAGCGGCCCGGCAAAGGGCGTGATTGTGCCGCCGGGGGCAGCGCATGTCTGCTATACCCACACGCCGATGCGCTATATCTGGGACCACTACGGTGCCTACAGCCGTCAGCTGGGCTGGGCCGGGAGGCAGTATTTTTCGCACTTAGCGCACCGGCTGCGGATCTGGGACGTGACCACTGCGGCCCGGGTGGACCGGTTTGTTGCCAACTCCAGCTTCGTCGCGGAGCGGATCCGGCGCTGCTACAACCGCGGAGCGGACGTGGTGCATCCGCCGGTCGATCTGGAGGCTTACAGGCTGGCCGATCCGCCGCTGCCGCGCGACCACTACCTCTTTGTGTCCGAACTGGTGCCCTACAAGCGTGCCGACCTGGTGATCGAGGCTTTCCGCGGGCTGGACCGCAAGCTTCTGGTGGTTGGCGACGGCAGCCACCGGGAAGAGCTGCAAAAGACCCTGCCGCCCAACGTGCAGCTGCTGGGCAGGGTGCCGTTTGAGGATCTGCCCGGCCTCTACCAGGGGGCAAGGGCCCTGGTCTTCCCGGCCGAGGAGGACTTCGGCATTGTTCCGGTTGAGGCGATGGCCTGCGGCACCCCGGTGCTGGCCTACGGGCGCGGCGGCACGCGGGACAGTATCCTGGATGGGCAGACAGGCCTGTTCTTCTCCAGCCAGACCCCTGAGGCGATCCGCCGAGCGGTGACCCGGTTTGAA
>CAJXHQ010000280.1 GCA_913054485.1 uncultured Paracoccaceae bacterium | reverse complement strand
CCTGGCCCGCAGGCGTTGCCGTCACCGGAGCTGCCGCCGCACCTGAACGCCCGCTCGGCGGCTGGCTGCTGAGCCTCGCGCTCCTGCTGCTGAGCGCCGATATCCTCGCCTCGCTGCTGCTGTCCGGCCGGCTGCACAGCGCCCGCCGCGCCGCGGGGGCTGCCGCTTTGGCGCTGCTGAGGACGCTGGCACTGGCACCGGAGCAGGCTGTGGCGCAGTCTTCAACCCGCGCGCCGCCGGCCTTTGCCTCCGAGCTGACGCTGGCCTATGTGCTGACCGGCGATCCGCAGCTGGACGCCCTGGCCCGCGCCGGCCTTCAAGGGCTCTCCAATACGCTCTACTTCCGCACCTCGGTAGAGCCTGCCCCCCCGGCCGGCGTCGACCTGGAACGGGACGAGCTGGCCTTCTTCCCGCTGCTCTACTGGCCGGTCACCCCGGACCAGCCGCGCCCCTCGGCCGAGGCCTACGCCAAGCTCAACGCCTATCTGCAGGCCGGCGGCATGGTGCTGTTTGACACCCGCGATGCGGACATCACAAGCGCAGGTGCCACCAGCCCGAATGCGCGCAAGCTGCAGTCTCTGGCCCGGCCGCTGGACATCCCGCCGCTGGAGCCGCTTCCCGAAGACCACGTGCTGACCCGCACCTTCTACCTGCTGCAGGATTTCCCCGGCCGCCACGCCCGCGGTGCGGTCTGGGTCGAAGCCGCCCCGCCCGACGCAGAACAGATCGAGGGCATTCCCTTCCGCAACCTCAACGACGGGGTGACGCCGGTGGTGGTGGGCGGCAATGACTGGGCCTCGGCCTGGGCGGTGGACCGCGACGGGCGGCCGCTCTACCCGGTTGGGCGCGGTTTTGGCGGCGAGCGCCAGCGCGAGCTGTCCTACCGGTTTGGAATCAACCTCGTGATGCATGTGCTGACCGGAAACTATAAATCGGACCAGGTGCATGTGCCCGCACTTCTGGACAGGCTGGGCCAATGACGCAGACGATCCTCTTTGACCCGCTGATACCCTGGCCCGTTCTCTGGGCGCTGGCCGCCCTCACAGGCGCGGGCCTGGTCATCGCAGCCTGGAAACACCTGGCAGGCTGGGCCCTCCGGATGCTGGCCGCCGCCGTACTGCTCAGCGCGCTCTCTGGTCCGGTCTACCAGGAAGAGGAGCGCAGCCCCCTCAATGACATAGTGCTGCTGCTGAGTGACCAAACCGCCAGCCAGCAGCTGTCGGACCGCGCGGTCCAGACCGAAACGGCGCGCGCCGAACTTGCCGCCCGCATTGCCGCCCGGCCGGGTACTGACCTGCGCGAAGTCACTGTCCCGGACAGCGGGGGCGATGGCGGCACAAGGCTGATGGAGGCCTTGTCGAAGGCACTGGCCGAGGAACCCCGCGCGCGTATCGCAGGCATCATCGCTCTGTCGGACGGGCAGGCCCATGACGTGGAGGAAGCCCCGGTCCTGCCTGCCCCTCTGCACCTCCTGATGACCGGACGGGAGGGCGACTGGGACCGCCGGCTGGTGGTCCGCAACGCGCCCTCCTTCGCGATCATCGGCGAGCCGGTAACGCTAACCCTGCGCATCGAAGACCAAGGCGCCGCGCCGCCCGGCGCGGCCTCAGCCCCGCTGCTGATATCCGTCGGCGGCGGTGAGCCGCAGCGGTTCTCCCTGCCGATCGGGCGTGACATCGAACTGCCAGTCACCCTGCCGCACGGCGGCCGCAATGTGATCCAATTCTCCGTACCGGAAGCTGAGGGCGAGCTGACAGGCCGCAACAACGCAGCACTCGTGCAGATCAACGGGGTGCGCGACCGGCTGCGGGTGCTGCTGGTGTCGGGCGAACCGCACCCCGGCGGGCGCACCTGGCGGAACCTGCTGAAATCCGACAGCTCCGTTGACCTCGTGCATTTTACCATCCTGCGCCCGCCCGAGAAGCAGGACGGGGTACCGGTGGATGAGCTGTCGCTGATCGCCTTTCCAACCCGCGAGCTGTTCCTCGAAAAGATCGACGACTTCGACCTGATCATTTTCGACCGCTACAAGCGCCGCGGCATTCTGCCTGCGATCTACCTCGACAATGTCGCCCGCTACGTCGAAGACGGCGGCGCAGTGCTGGTGGCTGCGGGGCCGGATTTTGCATCCGCTGACAGTATCTATCGCTCGCCCCTCTCCGCGGTGCTGCCCGCCAGCCCCACCGCACGGGTGGTCGAGGACAGCTACCGCCCCGCCATCACCGAGACCGGCAGCCGCCACCCGGTGACCGCCGGCCTGGGCGGGGCCGGGAACGGTGCGGACTGGGGCCGCTGGCTGCGCCAGATCGAGGTGTCCGATCCCTTGGGTCACGTGGTGATGGAAGGCGCGGACGGCCGCCCGCTGCTGGTGCTGAACCGGGTTGGGGAAGGCCGCGTGGCTTTGCTGGCTTCGGACCACGCCTGGCTCTGGAGCCGCGGCTACGAGGGCGGCGGCCCGCAGCTGGAACTGCTGCGCCGCCTCGCCCATTGGATGATGAAGGAGCCGGAGCTGGAGGAGGAAGCGCTCTGGGCCGAGGCCACCGGCCAGTCTATGCGCATCCTGCGCCGCAGCCTGTCTGAAGAGATCGGCGCAGTCACCATCACCACCCCGGACGGCAGCTCGGTTGAACGGGACCTGAGCCCCAGCGGGCCAGGCCTCTGGAGCAGCCTCTACGAGGGGCCGGAAACGGGGCTCTACCGCCTGCAAGAAGGCGATCAGGAGACCGTGATCGGCCTCGGCCCCGCCGCTCCCCGCGAGTTTGAACAAACCATCGCAACCGCGGATATTCTAGCCCCGGTGATGAAACCTTCTAACGGAGGTGCGCTGCGCCTGGAGGAGGGCGTGCCAAGCCTGCGCAACGTGCGCACAGGCCGTCCGGCCGCCGGCCGCGACTGGATCGGTCTCACCCCGCGCAACGCTTATGAGACGCTGGCAGTCACTCAGACCGCATTGATGCCCGTCTGGCTGACGTTGCTTCTCGCCGCTTTCTTCATCACCGCCGCCTGGCTGCGCGAAGGCCGCCGTTGACACGGCGGCCTGGAAACAGAGCCCGGCACTGCCTCCGTCCTTCCGGCAAAGAAGGATCTTCGGACGCAAAGCCCATCGCGCCGCGCAGCGGCGCGCGGCCCAACCCGGCCAAGGGGCACGGCCGCAGGCCGGGCAACTGCCGGGGCGGGAGCGCTTATGCCATGCCTGGTGGCCGCGTCATGTGGTGCCCCCCTGCTGCCCCTCGGCTCAGCCGTGGCAGGCTGCCACAGTTTTGAGCTGGGAGAAGCCGTAAAGCGCCTCAAAGCCCTTTTCACGGCCATGGCCGGATTTCCCGACCCCGCCGAAGGGCAGTTCCACACCGCCGCCGGCACCATAGTTGTTGACGAAGACCTGACCCGCGCGCAGCTTCTTCGCGAGCCGCATCTGCCGGCTGCCATCGCGGGTCCAGACCGAGGCGACCAGACCGTAATCGGTGGAATTGGCGATCCGCAGGGCGTCCGCTTCATCTTCAAACGGGATCAGAACCTGAACCGGCCCGAAAATCTCTTCCCGCGCCAGCGGGTGATCCGGCGGCACATCGGCAAACAGGGCCGGGCAGACATAGGCGCCGTTTTCCGGTGTGTTTTCTGCCAGCTGCCCGGTCGCCGCCACGGTCAGATCTGCGCCCTGCTCAAGGAAGCCCTCCACGATTTCCTTCTGCCGGGCCGAGATCAGCGGGCCGAGGCGCAGGTCTTCAATCGCCGGACCAGCCGTGAGCCCCAAGTAGGCTGCGCTCATGCGTGATTTCACCTCTTCGTAGACGCCGCGCTGCACCAGGATGCGGGAAGAGGCAGAACAGGTCTGGCCGGCATTCTGGATGCCTGCGTTCACCAGGAAGGGCAGAGCCGCGTCCAGATCGGCGTCGTCAAACACCAGCTGCGGGGATTTTCCGCCAAGCTCCAGCGTGACCGGCACCACATTGGCCCCTGCGGCCTGCTGCACCAGCGCGCCGGTGCGGACAGATCCGGTGAAGGATATGTGATCCACTTGCGCATGGCCCGCCAAGGCCGCGCCGGCCTCGGCCCCCAGCCCGGGCACCACGTTCAGCGCCCCTGGCGGCAGCCCGGCTTCTTCGGCCAGATGGGCAAAAGCCAGGGCCGTCAGGCAGGCTTCCTCGGCGGGTTTCAGAACCGCGGCATTGCCCATGGCAAGCGCGGCCCCGACCGAGCGGCCGATGATCTGCATCGGGTAGTTCCAGGGCACGATATGGCCCGTCACGCCATGCGGTTCACGCAGGGTATACACGGTGTAGCCATCCAGATAGGGGACGGTCTCGCCCATCACCTTGTCCGCCGCGCCGCCATAGAACTCGCAGTAGCGCGCCAGCGCCAGCGCGTCAGCGCGGGCCTGGCTGAGAGGTTTTCCGACATCCATGGCCTCAAGGGCCGCAAGATCCTCGACCCGTTCGAGCACCAATTGGCCGAGGCGGGTCAGGATGCGGCCGCGTTCCAGCGCGGTTTTGCAGCCCCATGCACCGTCCAGAGCGGAGCGGGCGGCTGCCACCGCGGCGTCCACATCCGCAGCCGCGCCGCGGGCGATTTGGCAAATCTCCTGCCCGTCCGAGGGGTTTGTCAGCGCCAGGGTCCCACCGCCGGAGGGGGCCTGCCAGGTGCCGCCGATCAGGCAGAGCGCGGGGTTGAACCAGATGGGGTTATGCATGGGGCTGGCTCCTTTTCAGGGTTTCAAGGTCCGGCAGGACCGGGGCGGCCTCGATCAGGCTGCGGGTGTAGGGGTGTTGCGGGGTTTCGAAGACTTGCCCGGGCGGGCCGTCCTCGACGATCTGCCCGGCCTTCATCACCAGCACCCGGTCGCTGACCGAGCGTACCACACTCAGGTCGTGGCTGATGAACAGATAGGTCAGCGCATAGGCGCGGCAGAGATCCGCCAGCAGATCAAGGATCTGAGCGCGGACAGAGACATCCAACGCCGAGACGGCCTCGTCGAAGATGATCAGCTCCGGCCTTGTGATCAGGGCGCGGGCGATGGCGATACGCTGGCGCTGACCGCCAGAGAATTGGTGGATGTATTTGCCCGCGTCTTCGGGGCGCAGACCGACCGCTGTCAGCATCT
>CAJXHQ010000279.1 GCA_913054485.1 uncultured Paracoccaceae bacterium | reverse complement strand
GGATCGCCCTGCCTTTGGTATAGGGGCTGCAAATCCGGCTAGGCGGCCCATCCCGCCCGGGTGCAGGCCGCCGCGCACAAAAATGCCCCGCAGCCGGGGGGGACTGCGGGGCTGGGCGGGATATCGCGGGCAGGTCAGGCGGCGCCGGACCTGTCGTAGATATCCTGGTAGCGCTCGATATCATCTTCACCGAGATAGGCGCCGGATTGCACCTCAATCAAGTGCAGCGGCAGCTTGCCGGGGTTTTCCAGCCGGTGCACAGCGCCAAGCGGGATGTAGGTGCTCTGGTTCTCGCCCAGAAGTGTCACCTGATCGCCCACCGTGACCATGGCGCTGCCTTCCACCACCACCCAGTGTTCCGCCCGGTGCACATGCGATTGCAGCGACAGCTGCGCGCCGGGGTTCACCATGATCCGCTTCACCTGGAACCGGCTGCCCAGCGACAGGGTTTCATAATAGCCCCAGGGGCGGTGGCAGCGCAGGAATCCATCCGCCTGGCTGCGGCCTTCCTGACGCATCTCCTCCAGCACCTTGCCAACCTGACCGGCCTTGTCGAGATCCGCCACCAGCACGGCGTCGCGGGTGGCTACGGCGGCGATATTCTCCAGTCCCACGCCCACCAGCGCGGTCTCTGGATCCTGGTTCAGCAGCAGTGAATTGCCGCAGCCCACGGCCTTCGCATCACCGCGCAAGACATTACCATTACCGTCTTTTTCAGATTCCGACTGCAACGCTTTCCAATTTCCGAGATCGGCCCAGCCGCAATCCAGATGCACCGCTTTCAGCCTCTCCAGCTTCTCGGTCACCGCATAGTCGATTGAAATATTTTCACAGCGGGCATAGCTGTCCGCCTCCAGCCGGAAGAAATCCAGATCCGAGCGCCCGCGCTGCACCGCGCCGCGTACCGGCAACAGCAGCTCCGGGCAATGTGCCTCAAAGGCGGCGATCAGCACGTCCACACGGGCCATGTACAGCCCCGCGTTCCAAAGCTGGCGCTTGCCCTCGACCATGCGGGCGGCGCTTTCGGCGTCGGGTTTTTCGACGAAGCGTGTGACCGTCATCGCCGCATCGCGCGGCTGGGCCGGGTCGATCTCCAGATAGCCAAAGCCCGGCTCTGCCCGGTCCGGGGTGACGCCGAAGGTGACAATGGCCCCGTCTTGCGCCGCCTCAACGCCGCGCTCCACCGCGGCCAGGAACGCCGCTTCATCACGGATACGGTGGTCCGAGGGCAGGAACAGAAGCACCGCTTCGGGGCTGTGATCCATCCGCACCGCGGCGGCAAGCATGGCAGGCGCAGTGTTGCGCCCCTCAGGCTCGATCAGGATGCGGCCGCGGCAGTCTTCCTCCTGCATCTGCTCGGCGGCGATGAAGCGGTAGTCTTCGCTGGTCATCACCATCGGGGCCGAAAACGTGCCGGAACTGAGACGGCCAAGGCACTGGCGGAACAGGCTTTTGCCGTCACCCAGATCGGTGAACTGCTTCGGAAAGGCCTTGCGGGACACGGGCCACAGACGGGTGCCGGAACCGCCGGCAAGGATAACAGGATGGATCATGGCTTCACCTCTTGGGGTTGGTGTTGACCCTTTAAAGGTTAGGCCCTGTGCCCTGCCCGGTCAGCTATCCGCCAGGGCCATGCCGCGCGTCCAAAAGGGTAGTGCGCTGTCAAAAGGGCGGCGGCACCAGCCCAACGTAGATCATCAGCCCGGTCACAAAGGCCGAGACAGCCGTCACCATCTGGAACATCGCCACCGCCCCCTTCAGAACCTCACGCCAGCCGCTGCCGTCCCCGGCGCTCTGGCTGCCCCGGTTGGACCATTTCTGCTTGCTCAGGTGATAGATCATGAAGATCTTAACCGAGGCATTGATGACCTGATTGAGGTAGAGGATGAAGGGCCAGGCCATGTCGGCACGGCGGCTGTAACGGAACAGGAAGAGGCACAGGACAACGCGGGAAAAAAGTAACCATATCAGGCAATTCCACAGGTATCCTGGTGTTGCGAATGAGCCGAGGACGGCCATCACGGGGCTGACCATCATGGTCCCCATCGCAATCCGCTGATCCACCACGCACCACCAGATGAACGGCGGCACCACCCGTGGCCCTAGCGCAATCGCCCGCGCGCCGTTGCGCAGCATATTGCCCGACCAGCGGCGGAAGTTCTGCACCATGCGCTGCAGCCCGTTCTCCTTGATCACCTCGATCGTGTAGACCGTGGCGTCGGGCACGTAAGTCATTTTGCAGCCCAGGCTCAGCAGGTGGTACCAGGTGGATTTGTCATCCCCCGAAAGGAAGCGGAAGCGGCCCCAGAGCCAATGATCCAGGTGATCCGCCTCGATCGTGCGGATGAAACGTTCGGACAGGATGCGGCGGGCGCGGAAAACGCTCATCCGGCCAGTGAGTGTCAGCACCCGGCCCGACAGTGCATGGCTCTGCATCGCCAGCCGACGCTGGGCAAAACGCATATCCAGCCAGCGGGCGATCCAGCCGGGGCCGTAGCAGATCACCTCCTCGTCGGTGGTGAGCGCCTGCAGCTCCGGGTCGGCGCCGAACATGGGCAGGCATTTCTCCAGCACGTCCGCGCCATACAGCGCATCGCCGTCCATGAAAATCACCAGATCATCCGGATCCGCCTGCGCCCGGTTCATCGCCCGCAGCACCAGCCCGATGGCCATGCGCTTGCCTGGCTGGTTCTGCCGGATGAAAACCAGTTCGGCCATGTCGTCCGGGATATCCTGGGCGTGGGTTTCGACAAACTGGCGGATGATCATTTCATCGTAAGCGCTTCCTGTGCCGATATAAATTGTCGTCGGAATCTGTTCGCGCCGGATCTGGCCCAGCATGGAGCCAATGACCCGCTTGGTGATCGAGGGTTCCTCAAAATAGGTGGTCATCTGGATGTGCAGCCGCCGCGGCCGCCAGCCCGCCTGCCACAGGGCATCGGCGCGGGCGCGTTTGCCGGGCCAGACCAGCTTCTCCCAGATCATCGCGCGCAGCGCGTGTGTGAACCACCAGCCGAACCGCCAAAGGCCGAGCAGGCCGAGAACCACGGTAATGCGCAGCACCTCCGGGTTGAAAAAGCGGTTCGGCACATTGGTCAGCAGCCAAAGCAGCACCAGGGTGACCAGCATAAGGGCCGCAATATTGCTTGGGCTCCAGCGCTGCCAGAACGGCGGCGCGCGCCCCTCCAAACGCTTCAGCCGTGTGGTGAGGTCCTTGTCAAAGGCATAGATACTGTCAGGCGCGCTCATCCGCCTGTACCTGACTTGAACAGATATCCAGTGATGCGATCAAAAATCCTTCTGTGCCCATAAAGGTTTACCGGCAGACCCTCGTGCAGCGCACCTGCCGGCAGACCCGGCACGGCGGCGGCTTCGACCGTGACCATCAGGCCAAACTCGCCGGGGCGCGTGGGGTGATCGGCGGCCATGACCTCCACGACCAGCCCGTCCAGCCGCTGGCGCCGGCCGCCTGCATTAAGGCCCAGCGTGGCGGGCATTCCGGCAAAAACCGTCTCGGCCAGACGGTCCGAGGCCCAGCCTGCCGCACGCAGCGGGGTCTCTCCGCGCAGCGTGAAGGCAAGGCTTCCGGCACGCAGATATTGGCCCTCCAGCACATCAACCGAGACAACTTCCCCGTCTGCGCGGGCGGAGATATAGCCGGAGCGCGCCATGTTCTTACGCTGGGTCAGCTCCTGCCGGTGGCCGCGCAGGATGATCTCCTGTTCCGCCACCGCCTGCTGCAGCAGCTGTACCGCCTCCAGCAGCGGATCAGCACTGGAGGGCAGCGGCGCGCGGGTTTCCACCGGATCCCATGCCTGCAGCACAGCCCGCAACCCGCGGATTTCAGGGAAGCGCGCATAGGCGCGGGCGGCCAGCGGGCGGGCTGTCTCGCGTTCGAACCGGGGCAAGTGCTGCAGCAGGCCGCCCAGGGCGGCCTCCAGGTCCGTAAGCTCCAGCTCGGCGAGCTGCATCTCGGCACGCGCACGTCTTACGGCAGCTTCGGCTTCCGGATCCAGCAACTCCGCCAATCTCTGGCCAGCGGTGACACGGTCACCCTCGACCACCAGCAGTTTGCGGACATAACCCGCGCGCTGGGTTTCCTGCACAAGCTGCTCGGTCACGATGCGTCCGTGCTGGAAGCTGATCCGGTCGGCGCGCAGAAAGATCTGCTGGCCAAGAACACCCAGCACGAAGACCGCCATCAGCACATAGCAGGACAGCGACAGCAAGGCCCGCAGCAGGCGCGGCGCGGGGGGAGCGGATCTGCTGGCCTCATCGGCTTCGCTTTCGCCCATGGGCACCAGATCCACCGGCGTGTCCAACGCCGTAATAACCGCTCCGCTGGAGACCATCTTGCCGGATAGCAGCGACTGGTAGAACAGCGCCAGCGTTTCGCGCTGCCGCCCGCTGAGCCCGTCAAATTCCACATCCCGGCTGCCCGGCACTTTCTTCAGCCTTACAGGGAAGCGGATATCAACGCCCTGAAAGGGAATGCCCAGTACCGCCGTTTCCGTGCAATCCGGCGCGTCTTCGGGCCAGGGAAACCCCGCAAGCGACCATTCCGGCACGGAAATTTCCGTGCCGTCCGGTAGCTGGAGCGAGAGCGCCGCCCTGACCTGCCAATGCAGATCAGGGTGCGGTCCTTCGTGACGGATTTTCATGGCGGGCCTCTTGGGGTGGGCTCAGCCCCAGCCTATCAGCCCCCGCGCGCAGGGGGCTCCTGCGGGAGGTCAGGTGACAGGTTCAAAAGGTCATCCGCCTATCCCGTTTTGTCAGGCCAGCGCCGCCGGCAGGCTGGCGTAGCCGCGGAAGCGCAACCGTCCGCCCGGCACCCGGCCCGGCAGGACACGGTAGTCCGGGAACCGCGCCAGCAGCCGTTCGATTGCGATCTTGCCCTCCAGCCGGGCCAGCGTCAGCCCGACGCAGACATGCGGCCCGCCGGCAAAGGCCAGATGCCGGTTGGGCTTTCGGGCAATGTCAAAAATCTGCGGGTTTTCAAAGATCTCCGGGTCGCGGTTCGCAGCCCCCATGATCAGGTGCAGGTTGGTTCCGGCCGGGATTTTCTGCCCGCCGATCTCCACCGCTGCCGTGGTCTCGCGATTGCCGAGCTGATTGG
>CAJXHQ010000278.1 GCA_913054485.1 uncultured Paracoccaceae bacterium | reverse complement strand
ATCATGCGGCCGGTGAATTCGTCTATCAGCACAACCTGACTGTCGCGCACGATATAGTCCTTATCGCGCTGGAACAGCTTGTGCGCGCGCAGCGCCTGGTTGACGTGGTGCACAACGCTGGTGCTTTCGGGATCATACAGCGAAGCGCCTTCCTGCAGGAGCCCCGCTTCCAGCAGCGTGGCTTCCAGGAATTCGTTGCCTTCGTCGGTGAAGGTGATGCCGCGGGTCTTCTCGTCCAGCTCATAATGCTCGCCCGACAACAGCGGGATCACCTTGTCGATGGAGGCGTACAGCTCGGAGCGGTCCTCGGCGGGGCCGGAGATGATCAGCGGCGTGCGGGCTTCGTCGATCAGGATCGAGTCGACCTCGTCGACGATGGCGAAGTTGTGGTGCTTCTGATGCACCTGCGACAGCTCTGCCTTCATGTTGTCGCGCAGGTAGTCAAAGCCCAGCTCGTTGTTGGTGGCGTAGGTGATGTCGCAAGCGTAAGCTGCGGCTTTCTCATCCTCGGGCTGGCCGGACCAGATCACGCCGGTGGTCATGCCGAGCGCGCCAAAGACCTTGCCCATCCATTCCGCATCACGCTTGGCCAGGTATTCGTTCACGGTCACAACGTGCACGCCCTTGCCGGTCAGCGCGTTCAGGTAAGCCGGGAAAGTCGCCACGAGGGTTTTGCCCTCGCCGGTCTTCATCTCAGAGATATTGCCCTGGTGCAGGAAGGTGCCGCCCATCAGCTGGGTATCAAAGGCGCGCAGCCCCAGCGCGCGCTTGGCTGCTTCGCGCACGTTGGCGAAGGCTTCCGGCAGCAGAGCGTCCAGCGTTTCGCCGTCCAGCGCGCGTTTGCGCAGCTCGTCAGTCTTTTCGGTCAGACCCTCGTCGCTGAGTTTTTCGAACTCGGGCTCCAGCGCGTTGATCTTTGCGATCAGCGGGCGGGTTGCCTTGACCTTGCGGTCGTTCGGTGTTCCGAAAACCTTTTTAGCAAGCGTTCCGATACCCAGCATGTCGTCTCCAAAATCCAATCATCGGCCCCGTGTTGCCGGCAGGGTTGCCCGCCTTCACCGCAACCCATAAACAATGGGGGAAAGACGGACCTGCCGCAGGCCACAAAGCGATGTAAGCGGCAGGAAATTGAGTGTCAACGCCGCGCCCCGACGCGGCCCGCTAATAGGATGATTTCCATGCGCAAAGGTCTCACTTTTCTGCCGGCACTGGCGCTTGCCGGCCTGCTGGCCCTGCCGCAGCCTGCCGCAGCACAGCCCCATGCCAACACCGTGGTCGCCACCGTCAACGGTGAAGAAATCACCATCGGGCATATGATTATCGCCCGCGCCACCCTGCCGCAGCAGTACCAGCAGCTGCCTCCGCAGGTGCTGTTTGATGCGATTCTCGACCAGCTGATTCAGCAGACCACGCTGAAGCAAACCCTGAACGGCGAAATTCCGCGCTACGTGGGCCTGTCGCTGGAGAACGAGGAACGCTCGCTGCTGGCTGCCGACGTGATCGAGACCGTGATGCAGAACGCCGCCACCGAAGAAGGCGTACTGGCCGCCTATGAAGCGGCTTATTCCGACGGCGACGGCGGGGATGAGTTCAATGCGGCGCATATCCTGCTCGAAAGCGAGGAAGACGCCAACGCCGTGAAAGCGGAGCTGGACGCGGGCGCGGATTTCGAAACCCTGGCCAAGGAAAAATCCACCGGCCCCTCCGGCCCCAATGGCGGCTCGCTCGGCTGGTTCAGCAAAGGCCGCATGGTGCCGGAGTTCGAGGAGGCGGTGATCGCGCTGCGCTCGGGCGAAGTCTCCGCTCCGGTTGAGACCCAGTTCGGCTGGCATGTGATCCTCCTGAACGAGCGCCGCAAGACCGCCGCGCCCGAGTTCGAAGACGTGCGCGAGGAGCTGGCGGCCAAAATCCGCCAGGAAGCAGTTGAATCCCGCGTGAACGAGCTGACAGCGGCGGCTGAAATCGAACGCCCGGTGATCGAGGACCTGGATCCTGGGGTTCTGCAAAATCTCGACCTCGTGAGGAACTGATCATGGCCGCCTTGCCCGTCTCTCCGCTGGCGCCGGCCGGCTTCCCGGTACTGCCCGCAATCAAGGGCGTGCGCTTTGCCGCCGCTGCTGCCGGGGTAAAATACAAAGACCGCAATGACGTGATGCTGGCGGTGATGGAGCCCGGAACCTCGGTGGCCGGGGTCTTCACCCGCTCTGCAACGCGCTCTGCCAATGTTCTGGATTGTCAGGATAAACTGGGCCGTGCAGCAGATGGCCCGGCGGCGATTCTGGTGAACTCGGGCAATTCCAACGCCTTCACCGGCCATTTCGGCCAGACCTCGGTGGCCGAGATTTGCACTGCGGTGGCCGCCGAAACCGGCATTGATCCGGCCCGTGTGTTCACCGCCTCCACAGGTGTCATCGGCGAGCCGCTGCCGCATGAGCGGATCACCGCAAAAGTCGCAGATCTGAACAGCGCGCTGGACGCAGGCGCGCTGGAGGCCGCTGCCGGCGCCATCATGACCACTGACACTTTTGCCAAAGGATCAGCGGCAGAGGTGGAGATCGGCGGGCGAACCGTGTCGATTGCCGGCATCGCCAAGGGGTCGGGCATGATCGCGCCGGATATGGCCACCATGCTTGTCTATATCTTCACCGACGCCAAAGTCGCACAGGACGCGCTTCAGGCAGAGCTGAGCGCAATCTGCGACCGCACCTTCAACTGCATCACCGTGGACAGCGACACCTCGACCTCGGACAGCCTGATGCTTTGCGCAACCGGTGCGTCGGGTGTGGATGCCAGCGGCAATGCCGAGTTCTCGGCGGCGCTGGAGAAGGTCATGCTGGACCTGGCGCATCAGGTGGTGCGCGACGGTGAAGGGGCGACCAAGTTTGTGGAGATCCAAGTGACCGGAGCCGCGTCGGACAAGGACGCCAAGGTGCACGGGCTGGCGATTGCCAACTCGCCGCTGGTGAAGACCGCAATTGCCGGCGAGGACCCGAACTGGGGCCGCGTTGTGATGGCGATTGGGAAATCCGGTGCCGCGGCCGACCGCGACCTGCTGACCATTTCTTTTGGCGATGTACTGGTTGCGGAAAAAGGCTGGGTCGCGCCGTCCTACAAGGAAGAACAGGGCGCTGCGGTGATGAAAGAGCAGGAGATCACCGTCAAGGTGGATCTGGGGCTTGGGGTCGGCACCGCCACGGTCTGGACCTGCGATCTCACCCACCAATACATCACGATCAATGCGGATTACCGGTCATGAAGACGCTGCTTGTGTCCGCTGTTGCACTGATCGACGTGGATGGGCGGGTGCTGCTGGCGCAGCGCCCGGAGGGCAAGTCATGGCCGGACTGTGGGAGTTTCCGGGCGGCAAAATCGAAACCGGAGAGACCCCGGAGGCCGCGCTGGTGCGCGAATTGGAGGAGGAACTGGGCATCAGGACCTGGAACTCCTGCCTCGCACCGCTGACTTTTGCCAGCCATTCCTACGAAGACTTCCATCTGCTAATGCCGCTGTTTGCCTGCCGCAAATGGGAGGGTATCCCGCAAGCCCGCGAGGGTCAGACGCTCAAATGGGTGCGTGCAAAGGACCTGCGCGATTACCCGATGCCTCCTGCCGATATTCCGCTGATCCCAATTCTGCGTGACTGGCTCTGACCGGATGGCGGCCAATAGCCGCCGTCTGACAGTTTGCACCGGCGGAAAACAACGTTTCCTTGATTGTTTCCCCGCAAGTGACACAAGATATTGCTAGCCATTCGGGCAATCTGTGCCAGAATGGCGGCATAACTGTGCAGTCCGAAAATCCTTTGGGGGGATGACCAATGCTTCGCACAATAATTCTGGGCACCTGTGTGTCAATCCAAGGCACCTTTGTACGCGCCCTGCCCAACGGCCGGATCGCTGTCCGCGTTGGCAAGACGATCTATGAAGGCAGGCCGGTGTCTGCCGCAGCCTGACCTCACACCAAACACACTATTGCAAGGCAGTCCCAGCGGCTGCCTTTTTTGTGTCCGGCAGCCAGCGGCCATGAAAAAACCCCGGCGCTCGCGGCACCGGGGTTTTCTGTTCTCTATCCTGTACGGATCAATCCAGCGTGCGCGTCACTTCTTCACGCTCGAAGATTTCGATCACATCATCCGGACGGATATCGTCGTAGTTCTCGAAGGCCATACCGCATTCCTGACCGGACTGAACTTCGGCGACTTCGTCCTTGAAGCGCTTCAGGGTCTTCAGCGTGCCTTCGTGGATCACCACGTTGTCGCGCAGCAGGCGCACACCTGCGGAACGGCGGGCAACGCCTTCGGTGACCAGACAGCCGGCAACCTTGCCGACACCGGTGACCTTGAACACCTCTTTGATGTTCGCATAGCCGATGAAGTTTTCGCGGATCTCGGCAGACAGCAGACCGGAAGCAGCAGACTTCACATCATCCACCAGGTCATAGATGACCGAGTAGTAGCGGATCTCCACACCTTTCTGGTTGGCGGTGTTGCGGGCCGAGGTATTGGCACGGACGTTGAAGCCCATGATCGGTGCGCCCGAGGCTTCTGCCAGGCCCACGTCGGTTTCGGTGATCGCGCCCACGCCCGAGTGCAGCACACGCACGCGCACTTCGTCGTTGCCGATCTTCTCCATCGCCTGAACGATGGCTTCAGCGGAACCCTGCACGTCAGCCTTGACCAGGATCGGCAGCTCGGAGACGTTTTCGTCTTCCTTGGCCTTCTGCATCAGCTGTTCCAGCGTGGTCGCAGCACCGGCAGCGGCGCGCTTGTCTTTTGCGGCCTGAGCCCGGTACTCGGCGATTTCACGCGCCCGGGCTTCGGTTTCGGTGACGTTCAGAACGTCGCCCGCTTCCGGTGTGCCGTTGAGGCCAAGGACCTCAACCGGAACCGAGGGGCCGGCTTCTTTGACGCGCTCGCCCTTGTCGTTGATCAGCGCACGGACCTTGCCGTACTGCTCACCGACAACAAAGATGTCGCCCTGGCGCAGGGTACCGGTCTGAACCAGAACCGTTGCGACGGGACCGCGGCCCACATCCAGCTGCGCCTCGATCACGGCGCCCATGGCGGCGCGTTCGGGGTTGGCTTTCAGTTCCAGGATTTCCGCCTGCAGCGCAATGGCTTCCAGC
>CAJXHQ010000277.1 GCA_913054485.1 uncultured Paracoccaceae bacterium | reverse complement strand
TGGAGTTCAGACGTGTGCTCTTCCGATCTCCACCCCAAGGTGCTGCCATCGGTGGTGATCTGCGATCCGGAACTGACCGTGGGGATGCCCAGGTTCATCACCGCCGGCACCGGCCTGGACGCTTTTGCCCATTGCGTCGAGGCCTTCTCTTCGCCGCACTACCACCCGATGAGCCAGGGCATCGCCATCGAAGGCATGAAGCTGGTG
Organism: uncultured Paracoccaceae bacterium; assembly: GCA_913054485.1. Taxonomy (GTDB): domain Bacteria; phylum Pseudomonadota; class Alphaproteobacteria; order Rhodobacterales; family Rhodobacteraceae; genus FREY01. The sequence goes on along the minus strand of CAJXHQ010000277.1, from coordinate 4,919 downwards.
ATCGAGAACCTGCCGCGCGCCTATGCGGAGGGCACCGATCTGGAGGCGCGCGCCAACATGATGTCGGCAGCCGCCATGGGCGCCACCGCGTTTCAGAAGGGCCTCGGCGCAATCCACGCTCTGTCCCACCCGGTCGGCGCGATCTTCGGCACCCATCACGGCACCACAAATGCCGTCTGCATGCCCGCGGTTCTGCGCTTCAACGCCCCCGCGATCGCAGACCGCTTTGACCAGGCCGCCGGCTATCTGGGCATTGAAGGCGGCTTCGCCGGGTTCCAGGAGTTCGTTCAGCAATTCAACGACGGTTTCGCCATTCCCCGCAAACTCTCGGAGATGGGCGTCACCGCAGACCGCCTGGACGACCTCGTCGAAGGCGCCGCCATTGACCCCTCCTGCGGCGGCAATCCCATAGAACTCAACAAAGAAAACCTGCGCCAGCTGTACGAAGCGGCGCTGTGAGACGGTGGCATGAGAAACAGCGATCAAAAGCTGCACGATCTCGCGCGGGAACTTGCCCGGAAGCTTGAAAGCCATGACAGCGGTTGTGCGCGGGAACTTGCGGCGGCACTCCGAGAGGAGGAGCTAACCGCCACCCGTGCAGCCGCAGGAGAAGCTGCAGACAATCTGGCGCGGGCTATTGAAGGGACCGGAGATGGCCTGTCTCCGGCCCTGACCTTGGCAGCGCCCCACCTCGCCTGGCACGAGGGCGGCTTCGGCAAGACGCGCGACAGGGGGCGCATCACGCTCCTGGTTTCGCAATTGCTGAACCGGACCGGTGCAGACGGGATCGGGAACGTGAAGCTAGGTCTTCTCCTGATCGCGCCTCAATATGCCTACCCGATCCACAGCCACGCTGCCGAAGAGCTGTATCTGGTGCTGAGCGGAGGGCTGGATTGGCGGGTGGATGGAAAGGAAATTGGCCCGAAAAGCGCCGGGGACTTCGTTCATCATAGCCCCTGGCAACGGCACGCAATGACAACGGGGGCTGACCCAGCCCTCTTGTTTTGGGGGTGGACCGGTGACACCCGGTCCGAGACCTACAGAATGCACTGAAACCAGGGGAAGTCCCCGGTGGAATATGGATATGAACATGATCGATCTGGAAACTTTCGGCGACTTGGCCTCGGTTGAATTGAGCGCCTTCGCGGACAAACCAACAACGCTGACCGAGGGCCAGAAAGAGGCCTCGAACCTGCTCTGGACCTCGGCGGACGGCCGCACCAAGATCGGCGTCTGGGAATGCACGCCGGGGCATTTCACGGCAGACCGCACCGCTGGCGGTGAATACTGCCACATCATCTCAGGTCGTGCTTCGGTATCAAACGCCGACGGCAGCGGCACGCGCGACATCGGCCCCGGCGACCTTCTGGTGTTGCCGCAGGGCTGGACTGGCGAGTGGGTCATTCACGAGCACATGCGCAAGCTGTTCGTGATCAGTTCATCACCGGACGCCTGACCTCAGAATCTGTCCGGGCGGAACTGCGACAAATCCAGATTGATCCGCCGCCCGGATGCCAGATCGGCTGTCAGCCGGCCCAGTTTCGGGCCGATGGTCAAGCCGATATGCTGTCCGCCATAGGCATGGATGACGTTTGGCGCGCGGGCGCTTTCGCCGATGGATGGGAGGCTGTCCGGTGTGGTCGGGCGGCGTCCCATCCAAGTCTCCGAGCGGGAAAACTCCAGCGACGGATAGAGCCGTTTCACGGCCTTACGGATCAGCGCGGGCGGCTTGTCGGAGGCCGGGGCGTCCAGCCCGCCGAACTCGGCAATGCCCGCAGCGCGCAGGACTCCCTGCATCGGCGTCACCACGCATTTCGCGTCGGTGAGCATATAGGGGTGCGGTGCGGTAAAGCTGGGGTCATGCATGGCAACGTGATAGCCGCGCTCTGCTTCCAGCTTGACCGGCAGGCCTAGCGATTTGCCAAGCCGCCCGGACCATGCGCCGGCAGCAAGGACGACCTTGGCGCCGGTCAGGACCTCGCCGCCCTCGAGCGTCACCGCCGGTGTGCCGCCCGGTAAAATTCCCACCGCCTTCTCCTGCCGGAATGCACCGCCCTTCGCTTGGTAATGGGCAAAGAGCGCCGCTACATAGGCACCTGGGGAAGTGATCCAGCTAAAGTCCTCGTAGAGGGTTCCGAACTGGTACTGATTGCTTAGATTGGGGTCGCGTTCGACAAGATCCGCGCGGGAAAGTGCTTCGGGGACAAGGTCATACTGCTTGCGCAGTTCCAATGTCAGGCTGTCAGAGTCATAAGCGCTCTTATCCCTGTACAGAATTGTGTAGGACCCATGAGCAACATATGCTTCGGCCCCTGTACCGTCATACAGCGCGCGGTGCTGTTCGTTGGAGTCAAAGGTCACATCGGACAAGCCGCTTGCGATCTTGCGCATCCGCGCCCTGGTCGTGTTGCGCAGGAATGGCAGCAGCCAAGGCATCAGGCGCGGAAGGTAAGACCAGCGCAGGAACAGCGGGGAATTCGGGTCAAGGAGCATTGCCGGTGCCTTGCGGGTCAGCGAAGGCGTTGCCACCGGTACGACTGAAGTCCGGGCTATCAGCCCGGCGTTGCCGTATGACGTCTGCTCCGGATCGCCTGGCATCACCGGATCGACCAGCGTCACCGACCACCCGTCGCGCCGGAGCCACTCGGCCGCCGCGACGCCCGTGATCCCTGCGCCGACGACCACCACAGCCTTGCCCGCCATCTTCGCCTCTCCGCATTGAGTCCTGCCCTTCGCTAACATCTACCACGGAAGATGGCAGGTCCATTTCCAACCTTCAGCCGGGCCAATATCTATCTGCGCTACCGGGAAGCGGAGAGACAGGGCTAGATCATTGGCTTGAATTCCCGTTCAAAATGGATCTCGGATCCAGTCCATTCGAGATTTATGCTTTTACGCAAGAGCGGGGCGATTTTGCAAAAAGGGCAAGGCGCATGTCGGAGTATGACTATATCATCGTAGGCGCTGGTTCCGCGGGTTGCGAGCTGGCCAACAGGTTGAGCGAAAACGGTAAATACACCGTATTGTTGCTGGAGGCCGGGGGCAGCGATCTGAATTTCTGGATCTGGATGCCGATTGGCTACGGCAAGACCTTCTACCGGAAAAGCGTCAACTGGATGTACGAGACCGAGCCTAATCCGGAGCTCGACAATCGCGTGTCCTACTGGCCGCGCGGCAAGGTTATGGGCGGCTCCAGCTCGATCAATGCGATGGTCTATATCCGCGGGCAGAAGGAGGACTTCGAGGATTGGAAAGAGATGGGGAACCCCGGCTGGGGCTGGGACGATGTGCTGCCCTATTTCAAGAAGTCCGAGACAAATGACAAAGGCGGCGATGACTATCGCGGCGGCGATGGTCCTGTTCACGTCGCTACGATGGACCGAGATCTGCATCCGTTGTGCCAGGATTTCATAGCCGCAGGGACTGAGCTGCAACTTCCGCAAAACCCGGATTTCAATGGCGCGACGCAAGAGGGCGTCGGCACCTATCAGAATACTGCCAAGGACGGCATGCGCATGTCCACTGCGCGTGCCTACATCGGGCCAGCCAGGCGCCGCCCAAATCTGCGGGTCGAGAAACACGCGCTGGCCATGGGGATCGAACTCGATGGCAGGCGCGCGACGGGCGTGACTTACAGACAGCGCGGGCAGGTCAAGACCGCCAAGGCGCGGCGCGAGGTCATTCTGTCGGCTGGGGCCATCAACTCGCCCCAGCTGTTGCAGCTGTCCGGCATCGGCCCGGCGGCCTTGCTCCGGGACAAGGGGATCGAGGTGCGGCACGGTGCTGAAGGCGTGGGCCTGCATTTGCAGGATCATTTGGCGGTGGATTTCCTCTACCGCTCCAAAATGCCGACGCTGAACGATCAGCTCTACCCATGGTACGGCAAGCTCTGGCACGGGATGCGCTATGTTCTGACACGCAGGGGGCCTCTGTCGCTGGGTGTCAATCAGGCAGGGGGCTTTGTGCGCTCGAGAGCGGGTCTGCGCAGCCCGAACATGCAGCTTTTCTTCTCTCCGGTCAGCTACACCAAAGCGCCTCCGGGGCAGCGGCCATTGATGAACCCGGACCCCTTCCCGGCCTTCCTGCTGTCGGCCCAGCCGACCCGGCCGACCAGCCGCGGTCATCTGGAAATCCGCTCGCGCGATCCGTTCGAGCCGGTGGCGATCCACCCGAACTACCTGTCGACTGACTATGACGTTCAGGAGATGCTGGAGGCGGCCAAGCTCCTGCGCCAACTTGCCGCTGCACCCTCGCTGGCAGAAGTCATCGAGGCTGAAGTCGCACCAGGGCCGTCAATTCAAAGTGATGACGATCTGATCTCTGATTGCCGCGCCCGCGCGGGCACGGTGTTCCACCCGGTCAGCACCTGCCGGATGGGGCCGGATCCGGCCGTGGATGTCGTGGATGCGCGGTTGAAGGTACATGGAATCAAAGGGTTGCGGGTTGCCGATGCCTCGATCTTTCCAACACTGACTTCCGGCAACACCAACGCGCCTGCTATCATGGTGGGGGAAAAAGCGGCTGATCTGATCCTTGAGGACGTAGGGTAATTTGGAGCGATTGGCCAACACACGCAACTGCATAAGCGATTCGTCGAGCCTGTTCTACGCATAGAACCTGCAACTTAGACGTTTCACTGTCTAATCCGCGTTCGGCTCCCGTCTTGTATCGGAGGCGACCTGTCAATCGAACGGCCGCCCCTCCGGCGGCGGTTTCTCTTGGCTAGAAAGAAACAACCCCGCCTTTTGGCAGGGCTGTCCCGGTTAGCTGTCACGGAGCATCTGGTGCTTGGTTCAAGTTGACATTGAGCGGGGCCTGTCTGTCGTCAGATTTTTCCGGAGAGCTGAGGCTGTATCGTAACGGGGGCTCTGGTTCGATTTCTGTTTGAGTTTAAGCGGCCGCGGCTTGGTGCTGCAATC
>CAJXHQ010000276.1 GCA_913054485.1 uncultured Paracoccaceae bacterium | reverse complement strand
CTCAACATGGGCCTCCTGTCCGGTGTGAAATTCATGCTGCACTCCTGCGGCTGGCTGGAAGGCGGCCTGGTTGCCGACTTCGAGAAATTCGTGATGGATGCCGATCAGCTGGGCACGCTGCACGGGCTCGCCAAGGGTATTGACGTCGGCGAAGAAGCGCAGGCGATGGACGCGATCCGCGAAGTGGGGCCGGGCGGCCATTATCTGGGCTGCGCGCATACGCACGCCAACTTCAAGACCGCCTTCTGGAAGTCCGATCTGCTGGACTACAAACCCTTCGAGACCTGGGAAGAAGAAGGCGCGCGCGATCCCCTCGAGCTGGCCTCCAACCGTGTGGACTACCTGCTCAACAACTACCACGCACCGCCGCTGGACCCCGAGATTCAGGCCGCTCTGGAAGCCTATGTGGCGGAGAAGAAGGCCTCCATGCCGGATGCTTTCATGTAAGGCGCGGTCCTTAGACTGACATGGAAGGCGGCTGTCCCGGAGGGGTGGCCGCCTTTTTTCATGTGTTGCGGGCGGCTTGCAGCAGCTGGATCTCTGCGACAAGCGCGATCAGCACGTCCAGATGCCGGGTCAGCGCGTACCCTGCATCATTGGCCCGCCGGTCCTCATCCAATCCGGCCTCAAGCTCCATCAGTTTCAGCACTGCCTGTCCGGGGTGCGGTAGGCTGCCGTAGCCGAGGATGCGGCGCAGGTGGCGGTTGCGGCTGTAACCCTGTGCGCCGATCCGGGCGGCGCGCACCATCAGGCGCGGGCGGCTGAGGCGGGCGGCGAGGGTGGCAATATCCTCCATGAGCAGATCCTTTCGGGTGATTCAGGGAAGTGCGGAGCTTTGCACAACTGCGGCGGGTGTTGCCTTTGTTCCCCTTTCGCGAACGGTCTCTTCACTGTTGTTTCCAATTTAGAAACAATCATGGGTTTCACGCTCACGAAATTAACCCTCAGGTAACCAGGATCCCGGAGCCTTGTGTATGGCTCTGTGGATAAGCTGCTGGAAAACTCTGCCTGACCTTCTGCTGTTGGGAGTGTTAATGATGATCAAGTTACCCGAAACTGACCTTCCGTCCTGGGTTCCCGAAGGGGCCGGGCGATATCTGGAACATACTGAGGCCGGCCGCTCGATCCGGGATCTGGCCCGCCGGGCGGGCTGCCACCCCTCTACCGTGATGCGGCAGATCCGCCGGGTGGAAAACCGCCGCGACGACCCGCTGGTGGATGCGGCGCTGCGGCAGCTGGCGGTGGCGCATTTCCGCAGCAAAGTGCAGGGGCAGGCCGCTCTGGAAGCGGAGCACCTGCCGGCCGGCAAGGCCGCACCGGTCCTGCAGCGGCTTTGCGCGGCAGGCTCTATTCTGGCGGTGGCCGATGGTATGGAGAATGCCGTGGTGGTCCGCAGCGACGGGGAGGCGGACAAGCTTCCGGTTCCGAAATCCCTGGCACAGGCGCTGGCGCTGAAAGACTGGATCACCTGCACCGCACCGGGACGGATCAGCCGCTATCATATCACCCCGGCGGGCCGCGCCGCTTATGGCCAGTTGCTTGCAGATGCGGAGAACCAGGCCCGCCGGCAGGCCGAGGGCTTTGCCGAGGCGCAGGCGGTGTTTGAGCCGAAGTCCTCCGGCAGCCGTGCGCCCAAACGCATGCGCCGCAGCCGCTACAGCCTTGGCGAGAGCCCGATACTTTCACTGGCGCGCCGCCGCGACAAGGATGGTGAGCCATTTCTGGCCGCCAGCCATGTGCGTGCCGGAGAACGCCTGCGCGAGGATTTCGAACTGGCCCAGATCGGCGGCGGCGTGGCGCAGAGCTGGGACCACTTTCTCATACCGGAATGCGGCCAGGGGGCGGGCAGCGGCTCTGGCGGTGCCTCTGCCGCGCGTGACCGGGTGAAACAGGCGCTGACGGTGCTCGGGCCGGGACTGAGTGACGTGGCTCTGCGCTGCTGCTGCCACCTGGAGGGTCTGGAGGCGGCCGAACGCAAACTGGGCTGGTCCGCCCGGTCTGCCAAGATCGTGCTGCGGATCGCGCTGGAGCAGCTGGAACACCATTACCGCGACCGCGCCGGAGCGGAGAATATGATCGGCTGACACCATCGTTTCCTCTTGTTGCGAGGGTGGATTGCGATAATCTGCACTTATGCATTTCACCCTGCGCCAACTCCGCTACTTCAAAGCTCTCTGCCAGCACCGCAACTTCGGGCGCGCGGCAGAGGCCTCGCATGTCTCCCAGCCGGCGCTGTCGGTGCAGATCAAGTCACTGGAGGAGGCGATGGGCGGGGCGCTGGTTGAACGCCATGCGCGCGATGTGGTGGCGACGCCGCTGGGCCGCCAGGTTCTGGCCCAGGCCGATGCCATCCTTGAGGCGGCCAAGGGGCTGGACCGGCTGGCCCGCGATCATGGCCAGGGGCGGCGCAGTCTGTCGCTTGGGCTGATCCCGACTCTGGCACCCTACCTGTTGCCGGGCACATTGGCGGAATTGCGGGCGCGGGACCTGAATCTTTCAGTGGAGGTGCGCGAGGCCCGCACCAGCCGGCTGCTGGACGCTCTGCGGGAAGGTGAGCTGGACGCGGCCGTGCTGGCGCTGCCAACCGGCGTGCCGGGGCTGGTGGAAGAAGGTCTCTTTGAAGACCGCTTCCTGCTGGCGGGCTCTGCAGTCCGGCTGGGGCAGATCCGGGCCGGCGGGGCGGGTATCCGTCCCAATGATCTGAAAAGCGAACAGCTGATGCTGCTGGAGGACGGCCATTGCCTGACCGATCAGGCGCTGGAGGTCTGCGGCCGCGAACGCGCCGGTCCGGGGATCAACATGGGGGCAGGGTCGCTGGGCACCCTGTCGCGGCTGGTGGCCGCCGGCTTTGGACTCACCTTGATGCCGGAACTGGCGGCGCGGTCAGAATGTGACGCGGCCCGCGGTCTGGCGCTGCAGCGCTTCCCCGAGCCGCAGCCCTTCCGCCGCATCGGCCTGGTGCGCCGCGCCGCCACCGAAGGCGACGGCTGGTTCAGCGACCTCGCCGACATCATCCGCTCCGTTGGGCAAGTCATTGTGAAGGAAGCCGGAAATGAAAACGGGCCCGCCATTGGCGAGCCCGTCCAGTAAGGTCTGAAACTCTGGCTTATGCCGCGGATTCGGCAGACTGGCCTTTCAGCCATTCCAGCACGGTTTCCGGCGAGGACACGCCATAGGGATCTGCGCCGTGGTTGTCTTCCAGGCCCGGCTCTTCGAACCAGCCTTCGACCACACCGTCGTTGACAACGGCGGCATAACGCCAGGAGCGCGCGCCGAAGCCCAGGTTGTCCTTGGCGACCAGCATGCCCATTTTGCGGGTGAACTCACCGGAACCGTCCGGGATCACGCCGACGTTTTCCAGCTCCTGGGCTTCGGCCCATTTGTTCATCACAAAGCTGTCGTTCACCGACATGCAGTAGATCGCGTCCACGCCCTGAGCGGCGAAATCGCCAAAGCCGTTTTCAAAGCCGGGCAGCTGGTAGGTGGAGCAGGTGGGGGTGAAGGCGCCGGGCAGGGAGAACAGAACAACGCGCTTGCCGGCAAAGTAGTCGGCAGTGGTCTTGTCTTCCCAGCGGAACGGGTTCGGGCCCTCGATGGACTCGTCACGGACGCGGGTTTTGAAGGTCACGTTAGGGAGGGTGACGCCAGCTTTCATCGGGTAGTCTCCTGAATGGTAGGGATCAGTTCGGCGGCAGAGTTAAAACGATTCTAAGTTGCCCGCAACGGATTCTTGCGGGCCCGGTCCATTCGCCGCGCAGATGGGGCTCAGCGGCCTGAATGCATTGAAAAAGCGTCATGCATTTGACGCAAAGCCGCGTTGCAAACGGGATCGTGCCAGCCGGGCAGAACTGTGGTAGACAGGCCGGAAGCCTGCTATGGCAGCATTGTTGACGTGCTGACAGCGGTCAGCAGACGCAAGACAGAAGGGACATCCGCGTGAGAGACCTAAAAATTCCCGAGCAGCGCCACCCCGAAAAGGCGCACCGCCCCGATAACGCGCAGCCGAAAAAACCGAGCTGGATCCGCGTCAAAGCCCCCGGCGGCAAGGGATATGCGGAAACCCACAAGATCATGCGCGAAAACAACCTCGCCACGGTTTGCGAAGAAGCTGCCTGTCCGAATGCCGGCGAATGCTGGAGCCAGGGCCACGCCACCATGATGATCATGGGCGAGATCTGCACCCGCGGCTGCACCTTCTGCAACATCGCCACCGGCAAACCGCAGGACCTGGACACGTTTGAGCCCGGCCGCGTTGCCCATGCGGTGCAGAAACTGGGCCTCAACCACGTAGTGATCACCTCGGTCGACCGCGACGATCTGGAGGACGGCGGGGCCGAGCATTTTGCCCAGACCATCCGCGCCATCCGCCACCGTTCGCCCAAGACCACAATCGAGATCCTGACCCCGGATTTTATCAAGTGTTCCCCGGAAGTGCTTGAAACTGTTGTTGAAGCCCGTCCCGACGTCTTCAATCACAACCTGGAAACCGTGCCCGGCCTCTACCCGTCGGTGCGTCCGGGAGCCCGCTACTTCCACTCCCTGCGCTTGTTGCAGCGGGTGAAGGAGCTGGACCCCTCGATGTTCACCAAATCCGGCATCATGGTCGGCCTCGGTGAGGACGAGCAGGGCGTGAAACAGGTGATGGACGACATGCGCGCCGCCGACATCGATTTCCTGACCATCGGCCAGTACCTGCAGCCGACGCCGAAACACCACCGGGTTGACCGTTTCGTGACCCCGGATGAGTTCAAGACCTACGAGAAGGCCGCTTATGGCAAGGGGTTCCTGATGGTCTCGGCAACGCCGCTGACCCGTTCCAGCTACCACGCCGGCGATGACTTCGCACAGCTGCGAGAAGCGCGTCAGGCCAAATTCGGCCAGGCATGACGCCCGCGCTTCTGGCGCAGCTGACCGGGCTGCGCCATGACCTGCACAAGATCCCCGAAGTCTCTGGTGTGGAACAGAAAACCGCCGCCATGATCGCAGATTTCCTGCGCTCCCAAGCGCCGGATGATCTGCTGGAGGGCCTTGGCGGCCATGGGCTGGCTGCGGTTTACAACAGCGCCGCCGATGGCCCCACGGTGCTGATCCGCTGCGAGCTGGACGGGCTGCCGATCACCGAAATCTCTGACCT
>CAJXHQ010000275.1 GCA_913054485.1 uncultured Paracoccaceae bacterium | reverse complement strand
TGTCCAGTTGACCAGCCCGGGCGCAGATCGGATCGGGTTCAAATAGAAAAGGGCGCCCGCAGCAGGCGCCCTTTCAATTATTCTGATTGAACCGGTGGTTCAGATGCTTTCGTCGATCCAGCTTTTCAGGGCTGCTTTCGGGGCAGCGCCGGCGCGGTTGGAGACAACCTGGCCGTCCTTGAAGATGAACAGCGCCGGAATGCCGCGCACGCCCATCGCCGCAGCGGCGTTCGGGTTGCTGTCGACATCGACCTTGGCGATTTTCACCTGCTCGCCGTATTCGGCTGCCAGCTCTTCCAGAGCGGGCCGATCTGCTTGCAGGGACCGCACCATTCGGCCCAGAAGTCCACCACGACGGGGACGGAGGAATTTTTGACTTCGGCGTCGAAGGTATCGTCAGTGACGGCGACGGTGGACATGGGGAGGTCTCCATGGAGTGTGGCAACAGGGCTGTGAACCTAGGAACGGGTTAAGGGAACGTCAAGGTTTGTTGTGGCGCCCGAGCGCATCAGACACAAGATCGTGTGGCAATGGCATCAGGCTGGCCGTGCGGGTCCACAACAGGGCGGTGTCCACCTGCCTGTCCGGGTAAATCTGTTCCAAAGCATGGGCATAGGCTCCCATCTGGCGCAGCAGCCCTTCCGGGCAGGCAGCAGGCGTGCCGGGCACGGTGGCGTTGGATTTGAAGTCCACAGCCAGAACCCGCTCAGGCGTGACGATCAGCCGGTCGATGATTCCATGCATGGCTTGCCCGTCCAGATCCGCGGTCAGCGGCACTTCGGCCAATGCGCCGGGGGCAAAGACCGCGGCCAGATCCGGGGCGCGCAGGACGGCTGCGGCTTCGTCCAGCAGCGCGCCGGTGTCCGCTGCCCCGTTCAGCAGGGTTTCTGTCGCTTGGCGCCAGTCCGCTTGCGGAAGTTCCGGCAGGTGCTCCAGCAGCAGGTGCAGGTTTGTGCCGCGGGCCTTGGCGGCCTCTTCGTCCAGACCGGTGTCGCCGGGCAGCGCTTTGGCCCCGCCCAAGTCAGACGGGCTGAGGGGTGCCGGCGGGGCCGTGTAACCCGGTGCCGGGCCGGTGAACAGCGCGGGCAGATGTATCTCCTCTGGTTCGGCTTTTTCGCGGGTGATCAGCGGCAGGGCGTCCCAGTCGCCATGTTGCAGCCGCAGGCCGGGCCCGCCGGGCATCTGGGTTTCAACCGCCCCTGCCCCGGCCAGCGCGGTCTGGGTCATCTGGTACCAGCTGTTGCCATCTTTCGGCAGATCCCCGGCGGCGGCCACGATCAGCCATTTTTCGGCCCGCGTCAGCGCCACGTACAACAGCCGCAGCCGTTCATTCTGCAGCTTCTCCTGCGCCGCATCGCGGGCTGCCAGCATGCCGGGCGGCATCTGTTCGCGCGGCACTTTCCACAGCGGCACGCCGTCTGCCGCCATGATTTCTTCGTCGCGCGGCGGGTTGCGTTTGCCGGTATCCGGCAGGATCACGATCGGCGCTTCCAGCCCCTTGGAGCCATGCACCGACATCACCCGGATCATGCTGCCGGCCGCGCCCATCTGGCGTTTGATCTCCAGTTCATCGGCCTCCATCCAGACCAGAAACCCGGTGAGGCTGGGCACTTCCGAGCGTTCATAAGCCAGGGCCTGGGACAGCAGCGCATTGATCCCGTCCTCAGCCTCCGGTCCCAGCCGGCCCAGCAGTTTCGCCCGGCCCTGGTGGCGGGTCAGGATCCGTTCCAACAGATCATAGGGGCGCAGGAAGTCGGTCTGGCCGCGCAGGTCATTGATCACGCGCATGGTTTCGGGAAACTCTGCTTCGCGCTTGCGCAACGACGCCCAGAGGAATTTCTCCTCCCGCCGGTGGGCCAGATCAAACAGCTGCTGTTCCGACCAGCCAAAGAGCGGAGATTTCAGCGCAGAAGCCAGCGACAGGGAATCTTCCGGTGTGGAAAGGAAGTTCAGCAGGGCTGCAAGATCCTTCACCGCCAGCTCTGCCCCCACCTTCAGCCGGTCGGCGCCGGCGATGGGCAGTTTTGCGGCCTTGCAGGCGCGGATGATCTCGCTGAACAATTCCGAGCGGCGCTGCACCAGGATCAGGAAGTCGCCGGCATGCACGGGACGGCGCACGAAAGTGCCGCGGTCCTTGCCGTCTTCCGGGATCGTCTCGCCCCGGTCGATCATATCCTTGATCGAGGCGGCGATGCGTTCGGCCAGAACCACCGTGTGGTGCCGCTCACCGGGCCGGTCGACCGGGTCGGTCCAGTCCTGTTCCTCGGCATCGGTGGCTTTTTCCACCAGCGGCCAGAGGTCGGCCCGGCCCGGCAGTTCGGTCTTGAAGGCCCGGTGCAGCGCATCCTTGTGGAAGCCGGCACCTGTTTTGCCCGCAAAGACCAGATCCACCAGCCCGAGGATGGCGGAGGAAGACCGGAAGGAAAACTCCAGCGTCAGATCCTGCAATTGCGTGCCGGTGTCCTCCAGCCGACGCCCGAATTCGGCCTGCATCCGGTCAAAGGCATCGGGGTCCGCGCCCTGGAAAGAGTAGATCGACTGTTTCTTGTCGCCGACCACAAAGATCGTCCGCTCCACGTCCGAGCGCGCGCCTTCACCAGAGGTGAATTCCTGCGCCAGCCGTTCGATCACGTCCCATTGCACCGGGCTGGTGTCCTGCGCCTCGTCCACCAGAATGTGGTCGATGCCGCCATCCAGCCGGTAGAGCACCCAGGCGGCCACCGCCGGATCGGTCAGCAACTGGCGCGCTTTCAGGATCAGATCGTCAAAGTCCAGCCAGCCGCGCAGCTGTTTGCGGCGGTCGTATTCGGGCAGGAAGGCCTTGGCAAAATTGTGCAACACCAGTGACTTGCGGGCAGAGACCAGCGCCAGCCGCTGGGTGCGGGCATCTTCCACGCGCCGCATCAGCGGTTCCAGCTGGTCCATCAGCGTGCCGTGGCTTTCGCGCAGTTTCTTGGTGGGAAAACTGCCGACCTTGGCCGTAAACGGCTCCTTCGCTGCGGCACCGGTGAGGAAGGTGCTTTCAAGGGCGGGCAGATCAGACAGCGTGGGCGTTGTAATGCCCGCCAGCTTGGCGGCGGCCTTCTGGTCGTTTGCGCCGCCGGTCTCCAGCATGATCCGCGTGCGTGACAGCAGCTCTTCCTCGCCGCCAAGGAAGACGCGGGCCTCCAATGCGGCTTCGTCGAAATCTTCGGGCAGTTCGAACAGCTTCAGCAGACCGGCCCAGTCCAGCGTGGCCTCAAACCCGGCGCGTTTCTGGGCGACGGCGGCAGTGAGGGTCTCGAAATCACTGTCACTGACATAGCGCGCCAGCGCCTCGACCAGATGCGCCTGTTCGCCTTGTGCGAAATCCTCGACAATTTCGGCCCGCAGCAGGGCGGCGGCGCGGTCTTCCATCTCGGCAAATTGGGGCGAGACGCCGGCCTCCAGCGGGAAGCGGCGCAAGAGGGAGGAGCAGAAGGAGTGGATGGTCTGGATCTTCGACCCGCCCGGCGTTTCAATGGCACGGGCAAACAGCGTGCGGGCTTGGGCCAGCCCTTCGGGCGTGGCCGCACTGCCTGCGTCCAACTCCTGCAAGGCTTTGATCAGGCTGGCATCTTCCAGCATGGCCCATTCGCCCAACCGCTTGAACAGCCGGTTCTGCATCTCGGATGCGGCGGCCTTGGTATAGGTGAGGCAGAGGATATGCTGCGGCTGCACGCCCATCAGCAACAGGCGCGCCACCCGGTCGGTCAGCACTTTGGTTTTGCCGGATCCCGCATTGGCTGCCAGCCAGGTGGAGGCATCAGGGCGGGCGGCGCGGAACTGCGCCTCGGAGGCTGCGTCGCGGATGGTCATATCAGATCCTCCGGGGCCGGGTCGGCGGCGCGGTCCCATTCGCCGAAACGCGCCAGGTGGTCGAAATCGCCTTTATCAGTGTCCAGATGCAGCATCCGGCGGCTGGTATAGCCCTGTTCCTGTTCGAAATAGGCTGCGATCAGCTTGTGCAATTCTTCCCAGGTACGGGCCGGCGGGTGATCCCCCAAAGGGGCCGGCACTTCTTGTACGAGGACCCCAGCCCGATGAAGAGCGCGCGATTCACTTCCGCCGGGCCGATGTCGGCAAAGGCGGCTTCTTCGGCCATGGCGGCTTCGATCAGCAATTGTTTTTCGAACTTCTTCTGCTGCGCGTCCGACGGCGGGCTGCCGGTTTTATAGTCGTAAAGATGCAGGAAGCCGCGGTCGTCCATGTCGATCCTGTCGGCCCGGCAGGCGATGGTGAAATCCAGATCGCCCAGCTTGGCTTCGCCCTTGGCTTCAAAGGCATGGGGGCGGGCAACGTTTTGGCGCGTTTTTTCAGCCTCGATGAAATCATCGGCAATGCGCCGGATGCGCGACAGCCATAATACACGGGCCACGGGCCAAGGCACATGCTCCTCCAAAAGCTGACGTGATTTTTCAATCAATGCAGCGGGGTTCAGCAGTGCCGGAGTGTCCAGCGCGTCCTTGATGAAGTGTTCAAACACCTCGTGCACGACGATGCCGCGCAGCAGGGCATCGGGTTCTCGGACCAGCGGGTTCAAGGGGCGCAGGCGCAGCACATGTTTGGCGTAGATCGCGTACGGGTCACGGATCAGGCGCGGGATTTCGGTGATCGTCAGCCTTTTGGGCCGGGAATGGACCGGCGGGCGCGGCGAGGGGCGGCATGCCGGGGCGGAGGGTGCGGGTTCCTCCAGCGCCTTGGCATAACCGAGCCATCTGCGCCCCCGTGCGCGCATATCTTCCAGCACCTCGGGGCCGCCTTGTCCGGGGAGGCCCGCCAAGAGGTTGCACAGCCGGTTCACCCAGCGCGACGGGACTGCGTCGGCGTCTTCGGTGCGGGTGGCGCGGGTGATCCAGACCTCCGGCGCGGCAACAGCCTGCTGGAAGTCATGCGCCGAAAGCCCGATGCGGCGTTCGGGCAGCAAAAGCCCCGCCTGATGGCGCAGCTGGCGGTTCAGCCAGGGGTCGGGCTTGGCGGCTTCGGGCCAGCTGCCTTCGTTCAACCCGCCGAGGATCACCAGATCGGCGCCCTGCACCCGGGCCTCCAGAGTGCCCCAGATCATGATCGACCCATAGGGCGCATCGCGGTCGCGGACCTCTCCTGCGACAGGAGCGCACCC
>CAJXHQ010000274.1 GCA_913054485.1 uncultured Paracoccaceae bacterium | reverse complement strand
AACCTGCGGATCGACAAGATCGACAGTGCGAAATTCCTGCACGACGGTTTCTTTGACCCGACCGGCCGGTATTTCCAGATCGCTGCAAACGCCTCCAACAAGATGGTGGTTGTCGACACCGAGACCCACAAGCTGGAAGCGTTGATCGACACGGCAGCCCTGCCGCACCCGGGTCCGGGCGCCAACTGGATTGACCCGAACTGCGGTCCGGTTGCTGGCACAACCCACCTCGGTGTTGGTGCTGTGACGGTCTGGGGCAACGATCCGGAAGGTCACCCGGATAACGCCTGGAAAGTCTGCTACGAGACCGAAACCGACGGTGCGGGCCTCTTCATCCGGACCCATCCGGACTCCGACTACATCTGGGCTGACCAGACCAAGCACCCTGAGCCTGAAGTTCAGCAATCGGTGCAGGTCATCTCGAAAGAGACCGGTGAGATCGTGAAAACCATCCAGATCACCGAAGACGAAGGCTCTGCCGCTGTGCACTTCGAATTCAACCAGGATGGCACCGAGGTCTGGGTCTCCAAGTGGAACCTGTCGGACTCCAAAGAGCCGAACGGCGAAATTGTGATCTACGACGCCAAGACGCTGGAGGAGATCGGCCGCATCGAAGGGCTTTATGCTCCGACCGGCAAGTTCAACGTCTACAACCGTTCGAATCACGTCACCTGACGCACAGGCTGACAAAGCATCGGAAGGGCGGGCCAAGCGCCCGCCCTTCCCGCACCAGCGGTGCCGGATTGCGGCGGCCGCAGGGATGGCGGACATGCAACCTGCACTCTGCAACTCCCTTTGCGCTCCTCGGCAATCCACGAACCGGGACCCCTGACATCAGGGTGCTCAAACCGAGACATACGGAGCCTGGAGATGACCCAGACCAACGAAGCGGCTCACAAGAAACCTCTCTGGCGGCGCTATGTCCTCTGGGGCATGCCGATCGGCGGGGTTCTTGCTGCCTTTACCGCAGGCATCATCTTCTGGGGCGGGTTCAACACCGCCATGGAAGCCACCAACACCAAGGAATTCTGCGTCTCCTGCCACGAGATGCGCGATTTCGTTTATGAGGAATACAAAGGAACCATCCACGATGTGAACCGGTCGGGCGTCGGTGCGGTCTGTTCCGACTGCCACGTGCCCAAGGACTGGACCCATAAGATCATCCGCAAGATCAAGGCCTCGAAAGAGGTCTGGGGCAAGATCACCGGCAAGATCAGCACCGAAGAGAAGTTTGAGCATCACCGGCTGTCGCTGGCAATGAACGAGTGGGAGCGGATGAAGCGCACCGACTCGGTCGAATGCCGCAACTGCCACGACTTTGAATCGATGATGCCGGAGTTCCAGAAGCCCCGTGCCCGTCAGCAGCACCTGAATGCGATGAGCACCGGCCAGACCTGTATCGATTGCCACAAGGGCATCGCGCACTCCAATATCCGCGACCGGGCGACCGATGAGTATCTGGAAGCGCTGGAAGCGCCGAACCCGAAGTTCATCCGCGAAGTGCCGCAGGAGTATCTGGACAGCCTGGCCCGTATCGAGGCCAAGGAAGCTGAAGAAGCCGAAGCCGCCAAGGCCGCCAAAGCGGCCGAGCAGGAAGCCATGCAGGCCCGGATCGCATCAGCCGTGGAAGCCGCCCGCGAGGAAGAACGTGCGCTGGCAGCCGGTCAGGAAGTTGCAGCTGCGGCTGGCGGCAATGTGGCGCCTGACGTGGACTGGGATGCAATCGCATCTGCCGACATGACCCTGTTCTACCCAGGGCAGGCCTCGTTCGAGTGGGTGCAGAACGGCAAGCAGCACGGCGGTGCGCGTCCCCTGACCAAGGGCGGCGACCAATGCACCACCTGCCACGCCAAAGAGCTGGAGACCATCGGCAACAAGATCGCCGACGGCACCGAAGACACCGAGCCGACCCCGATCCCGGGCAAGCCCGGCGTGATCGGCGCAACGGTGCAGGCGGCGCATGACGGGGAAACCCTCTATGTCCGCATGCAATGGCCGGAAAGTGTCCATGCGCCCGTTCCCTTCGTGGACGGCGGCAAGATGGACCCGGACAATGCTGTGAAGGTGGCCATGATGATCACCGGCACCGGCATCGAGATGGGCGAGCAAGTGGGCTGCTGGGCGACCTGCCACGCGGATAACACCTATATGCCCTTTGATCCGGGTGCGGATGCGATTGCCGCCAGCGGCGACATCGCGGCCCGCCTGGCTGCCGAAAGTTCGGTCACCAAATACCTGAGCGAAAGCCGCTCTAAGGTTGAGGTGAAGGGGCGGCGCGGCAAACCGCAGGGCGGCTGGGACCAGCTGAAGGCAGCCGAGGAGATCGACCAGTATCTCACCGACGGCACCTTCATGGACCTAATGCGGGTCTATGCGGACGGCACGGGCTCCAACGGCTACCTGCTGGAGCGCCGGGTTGAAAACGGCGGCGAGTTTGCCTCCGAGGCAACCCTGTCGGGTGGCATCTGGACCGTGGTCTTCTCCCGGCCGCTGGCGGGTGGCGAAGGCGATGTGCCGCTGGAAGCGGGCAAGACCTACACCGTCGGCTTTGCCATCCACGATGACTATGCCGACGCGCGGTTCCACCACGTGACGCTGAACACCAGCATGGCGCTGGATGACGGCGAGGCGATGATCAACGTGATCGGCCAGTAACGCAGTCACCGGCGGCCGGGTTGCCCGGCCGCCGGATATTCCGGCAAGGAGATTTGAGATGAAGAAAAGCTCCCTTCTCGTATCCGCGCTGCTGCCGCTTGCGGCAGCTTTTCCCGTTCTGGCGGGGGAGGACGGCAAGACGGCCCTCTGTGCCGAGGCCGAGGAGCGTTATGCCACGATGTTCGGCGCGCCGTCGTCCGAGGCAGAGGGTGTGACAGTGGTGAAGATGTACAAGTACAACTTCTGCCCCGCTGCCATCACCGTGCCGGTGGGCACCACCGTGCGCTGGGTCAATGTAGACAAGCGCACCAGCCACAGCGTGCTGTCGCCGGACGCGGGCATGAAGGAATCGGACCGCGCTTTCCCCGAGGAAAGTATCGAGTTCACCTTCCTGACGCCGGGCGATCAGGAAACCCTCTGCGGCCCTCATTGGGAGACCCAGAAGATGATCGGCATGGTCACCGTCACCGCCGAGTGACAATTGCGCAGGCGGTCGTGCCAGCCGGTCGGATGAGAGCCGCGGTATCGGGGCGGGGGTCGAATAGATCCCCGCTCTTTATCGTTTTAATTCAGCAGTTAAAGGGAGATGGCTGCGAAAGCGGAAATGCTTGCCTTTGGTCAAGGAGCCGGCGGGATGCACAGGGCAATCTGCTGTCACCATACGCCAGGCCCTTGTGTGCGCGTCAGTCAACCGCACCTCCCAGCGGGACGATTTCCGCACACAGACGGCCCGGCTGAAAACAGAACCTAAGACCAAGCGAGGGCCCCATGTGCGGTAAAGTTCTTCTGATAGGCGCAGGTCCCGGAGACCCCGGGCTGCTCACTCTGCGCGCGCTGGAAATGCTGAAATCGGCGGATGTTATTGTCTATGACCGGCTGGTCTCGGACGAGATCATGGCGCTCTGCCCGGATGTGGAGATGATTGCGGTGGGCAAATGCCCGCAGAGCCATCCGGTGCCGCAGGACCGCATCAACGAGATCCTTTTTGAACAGGCCCAGCTGGGTCGCCGCGTGGCGCGCCTGAAGGGCGGCGATCCGATGATCTTCGGCCGCGGCTCGGAAGAGGCTGCCTACCTGCTTGAACGCGGCGTTACCGTGGAATACGCCCCCGGCATCACCGCGGCGCAAGGCGCGTCCTGTTCGACAGGGGTGCCCTTGACCCACCGCGGGCTGGCGACAGGCGTGCAATATGTGACCGGCCACCGCCAGGCCGGCAAGGTGCTGGACCTGGACTGGAAACGGCTGGCCGACCCGGACACTACGCTGGTGGTCTACATGGGCGTCGCCAATATCGGCCAGATCGCCGTCGGCCTGATGACCGAAGGCCTGCCCGGCAGCACGCCGGTGATGGCGGTGTCGCGCGCCACTTCCAAGGAAGAGCGCCGCATGACGTCCACTCTTGGCACCGTCGCACAGGATACCCGCGACGCCGGGCTGAAGCCGCCGACGCTGTTTATCATCGGCAAGGTTGTCTCGCTCTATGCGGAACAGCCGGTCGCGGATCTTCTGGAAAAGGCCGAGGCCCATGGCTGAGACACGCTGCGGCATAACCGGGCTGCCCCTGGCTGCCGCAGCCGCGGTTCTCACCGCCACAATGGCCTTCCCTCAGGCCGCAACCGCTGAACCCAAAGATGCCGATGCGCTGAAGCGTTTTGTGCATCAGGACTGCGGCTCTTGCCACGGGCTCCTCCTCAAGGGCGGGCTTGGCCCCGAACTGACCCAGGGAGCTCTGCAATATTACGACCGGGATGTCCTGGCCCTCGTGATCCTCGATGGGATCGGGGACACACCGATGCCGCCCTGGCGGCCGCTGCTGAGCGAAAAGGACGCTGCGCGGATCGCCAACTACCTGCTGTCTGGAGAGATGAAATGAAACACGTTCTCGCTGCTGCCCTGCTCTGCGCCTCTGCCGCCGGGGCCGAAACCCTCGCCACCGGTGACATGGGCGTTGTGATCGAACGCGCCACCGGTTCGGTGCTGATCGTCGACCAGTCCGACCGCGCTGCGCTTGCGCGGGTCGAAGGGTTTGGCGACCTGAGCCACGCCAGTCTCGTCTACTCCCCGGATGAGCGGTTTGCCTATGTCTTCGGCCGCGACGGCGGGCTGACCAAGGTCGACCTGCTGCGCCAGCGCATCGATCGTCGCGTCATCCAGGGTGGCAACAGCATCGGTGGCGCCATCAGCCAGGACGGCACGCTGATCGCGGTCGGCAACTACGAGCCGGGTGGGGTGAAGGTATTCGATGCCAAGACCCTGGAGCTGGTCGCCGACATACCGGCGACGCCGCTGGCCGACGGCAGCCGCAATTCGCGGGTGGTCGGCGTGATCGTCGTGCCCGGTCGGCGCTTCATCTACAGCCTGTTCGATACCGATGAAACCTGGCTGTTGGATTTCAGCCAGGGCAACGAGCCGCAGATCACCCGTTTCCAGGGTATCGGTCGCCAACCCTACGATGCGCTGCTGACTCCTGAAGGGCGCTATTACATCGC
>CAJXHQ010000273.1 GCA_913054485.1 uncultured Paracoccaceae bacterium | reverse complement strand
AAATTACCTGGGAAGAGGCCCGCAGCATGCTGGACACTGCACATGGGACGCTGGTCGCGCTGATCGCCGGCCTTGACGACGCAAGGCTCTACGGCGCGCCGATGATGGGCAGCGGAAATCACTGGACGGCGGGACGCCGGGCCGAGGCCTCGGGGGCCAGCCATTACCGGTCGGCGGCGAAGTATCTGCGGGCCCGGCAGCGCCCGGCTCAGGGCTGATGCTCTGCCGGGCTCCGCCGCGCCGGGCCACGGTCAGATACCGGGCGATACACCGCCGGTGACCGGAAGGCTGATACCCGTCACATAAGCCCCCGCAGGGCCTGCAAGATAGGCTACCGCCTCTGCCACGTCTTCGGGCTGCCCCGCATCCCTGAGCGCGACGGAGGCATAGCGCCGGCGGCGCAGTTCTTCGACCGGGATACCCTGTTCTCCGGCCAGCCGGGCATTGGCGGCCGTGTGCATGTCGGTGGCGATGTAGCCGGGGCAGACGGTGTTGCAAAGAATGCCATCCGGGCCGAACTCCGCCGCGATGGTTTTGCTGAACCCGGCCAGCCCGTGCTTCATCGCCGTATAGGCCCCGAACCCGGGCTCCGCCCCGAGACTGCCGGTGGATCCGATATTGATGATCCTCCCGCCGCCACGGCTCTGCATGCCGGGGATGACCGCCTGCGCCAGCATCACCGGACCCAGAAGATTGACGCGGAAACTTGCCTCCCATTGCGCCGGCGTGGTGGTCAGGAAATCTGCCGACCCGGCCAGTGATCCAGCATTGTTGACCAGAATGCCCACCGGGCCCAGGGCTGCCTCGATTTCGCTCAGGCACCGGTTTATGTCCTTTGAGCTGGTCACATCCAGCGGCAGGGCGATGGCCTGGCCGCCGGAGGTGCGGATTTCCGCAGCGGTCTCTTCCAGCAGGGTGACGCGGTCGCAGTCCGCACCCGCAATCACCGCCGCCCCCGGAAGGTCCGTGACTGCAACCTGCGCCCCGTCCTGCGCCAGCCGCAGCGCAATCGCCCGCCCGATACCGCGCGGCGTCGCCCCGCCGGCAATCAATGCAACCTGTCCTGCCAATGGTTTCATACTCTGGAAATCTCCTGTTTCACCGGCCAGTCCCCCGCCTCTCTGTGCTATCTGGTTGCGGCAGGAAAGAAATGCGAGCCGGACCAAACTTAGAATCATTCCAAAACTTGACAGGGCGCATCAGGAGGCGCATATCGGGGGCAGTTTCAACGGAGATCCCCATGTTCATCCAGACCGAATCCACCCCGAACCCGGCCACGCTGAAGTTTCTTCCGGGTCAGACCGTTCTGGAAACGGGCACCGCAGATTTCCCTTCCGCCGATAACGCTGCCGCCTCGCCGCTGGCAGAGCGCATCTTTGCAGTCTCCGGCGTCGCGGGCGTATTCTTTGGCAATGACTTCGTGACCGTCACCAAAGCGGACAGCGTCGAATGGGATCACATCAAGCCCGCAATCCTGGGCGCGGTGATGGAGCACTACCAGTCCGGCGCGCCGGTAATGGCGGGTGAAGGCGGACAGAATGCATCCGGCCACGCCGAGCACACTGGCGAGGATTCTGAAATCGTCGACCAGATCAAGGACCTTTTGGACAGCCGCGTGCGCCCGGCAGTGGCCCAGGACGGCGGCGACATCACCTTCCACGGCTTTGACCGCGGCGTGGTCTACCTGCATATGCAGGGCGCCTGCGCGGGCTGCCCCTCGTCGACCCTGACGCTGAAGATGGGCATCGAGAACCTGCTGCGCCACTATATCCCGGAAGTGACCGAGGTCCGCCCCGTTGCCGTCTGAGCCGCTCATCCTCGGATTTGACACATCGGCCGCGCATTGCGCGGCCGCTTTGCTGCGCGGGGATGACATCCTCGTATCACGCCTGGAAGAAATGAAGCGCGGCCAGGCTGAACGCCTGATGGTGCTGCTGGAAGAGGTGCTGACCGAAGGCAATACCGCCTGGGCAGACCTGGACGCGATTGGCGTGGGCATCGGCCCCGGCAATTTCACCGGCATCCGCATCGCCGTCTCCGCCGCGCGCGGGCTGGCGCTAGGGCTGAACATCCCGGCGGTTGGCGTCACCGGTTTCGACGCCCGCGCCCATGAAGGCGTGCTGGCCGCAGTGCCTGCCCCCCGCGATCAGGCCTACGCCGCCCTGCCGGGCGAGGCACCGCGTCTGATGCCGCTCAAGGAAGCCGGGGACGCCGCCCGCGGTGCCGGGCTGGCCTTGGCGTGCGAGGCAAGCCCCGCGGGGATCGCAGAGGCCATTGCGCGCTGTGCCGCCGCCCGGTTCCGGACAGAGACCGACGCCCCCGCCCCGCTGTACCTGCGCAGCGCAGATGCGGCGCCGATGCGGGACGCGCCGCCCGCCCTGCTCGACGGATGACGCCCGCCGACATGGCCGCCACCTACGCGGCGGCCTTCACCCAGTCCCGGCCCTGGTCCACGCAGGAATTTCAAACCCTGCTGCAGAGCCCGCATGTTTTTGCCGCAGGCGACCAGCGCGCTTTCGCACTGGTGCGGGTGATCGCGGATGAGGCTGAACTTCTGACCATCGCGACTGACCCTGCGTTTCAACGCCAGGGATTGGCCCGGCAAGTCATGGCCGGTTGGCAGGCAGAGGCCGCGAGACGCGGGGCGGTAACGGCCTTTCTTGAGGTCGCCGCAGACAATACCCCGGCCATAAACCTGTACGAATCCTGCGGGTTTGAATCCTGCGGCAGACGGGCTGCTTATTACCAGCGGACGCAGGGTCAAGCGGCGGATGCGCTGCTGATGCAGCGTGATTTGCGCTGATTCTCTGTTAGCTTAGCCTTCGTTTTCCACCAAATGGTCAAAAAGCGGTTGACCCTCCGGGCACGCTCTGGACTAAATTGCCGCAGCATTGAATTGACTGCTGATGCATCCCCGGGCGCAGCGCTGCAGGCGCGGCCCGAATGATAACAAACCGGGAGAGACACAATGACCATGATGAAATCCCTGCTGGGGGCTGCGGCCTCCGTTGCGCTGACCGCTGGTGCTGCGCTGGCGGACCCTGCACTGATCTTTGATCTGGGCGGCAAGTTCGACAAATCCTTCAACGAGGCTGCCCATGCCGGCGCCGAACAGTTCAAGGCAGAGGCGGGGGTCGAATACCGGGATTTCGAGCCGACCAGCGACACGCAGGGCGAGCAGGCGATCCGCAATTTCGCCAGCCGCGGATATAACCCCGTGGTCGCCGTCTCCTTCGCCTGGACATCGGCGATGGAAAAGGTCGCAGCCGAGTTCCCCGACACCAAGTTCGTGATCGTCGACGCCGTCGTCGACCTGCCGAACGTGCGCTCCGTCGTCTACAACGAAGAACAGGGCTCCTACCTCGTCGGCCTTCTCGCAGGCATGGCGTCCGAGACCGGCAAGGTCGGTTTCGTCGGCGGCATGGATATTCGGCTGATCCGCAAGTTTGGCTGCGGCTATGTCCAGGGCGTCAAGGCGGCCAATCCGGATGCGCAGGTCTTCCAGAACATGGTCGGCACCACGGGTGCGGCCTGGAACGACCCGGTGCGTGCCGGTGAGCTCACCAAGAACCAGATCGACCAGGGCGCGGATGTAGTTTACGCGGCAGCCGGCGCCAGCGGCCTCGGTGTCCTGCAGACGGCAGCCGACAACGGCAAGCTCGGCATCGGCGTCGATTCCAACCAGAACCACCTGCATCCAGGCAAGGTGCTGACCTCGATGGTCAAGCGCGTCGACCTCGCGGTCTACAACGCCTTCAAGGATACCCAGGGCGATGCCTTCACGGCCGGCGTTCAGGCTCTTGGCGTCGAACAGGATGGCGTCACCTATGCGGTCGACGACAACAACAAGGACCTGATCACGCCGGAAATGACGGCTGCCGTCGAAAAGGCGAAGGCCGACATCGTTGCCGGAACCGTCAAGGTCCACGACTACATGTCGGACAATTCCTGCCCGAACTAAGACCTGCGGGCGCATGTGACACATCACATGCGCCCTTTTCATGCCCGGATGCGAAAGGCGGACGCTTGAGCCTCGACCCTTCAACAGTGCCTGCCATCGAGCTTGTCGGCATCGACAAGAAGTTCGGACCGGTGCACGCCAACAAGAACATCAACCTGACGGTCGCCAAGGGAACCATCCACGGCATCATCGGCGAAAACGGTGCCGGCAAGTCGACGCTGATGTCGATCCTCTACGGCTTCTATCAGGCCGATCAGGGACAGATCCACATCCACGGCAAGCAGACCGTCATCCGCGACAGCCAGGCCGCGATTTCCCTGGGCATCGGCATGGTGCATCAGCACTTCATGCTCGTGGAAAACTTCACGGTTCTCGAGAACATCATCCTGGGTGTCGAGGGCGGCATGCTGCTGGGCCGCGATACGGACCGTGCGCGTGCAAAACTCCAGCAGTTGCAGAAGGATTACGGCCTCGACGTCGATCTCGACGCCATCATCGAGGAACTGCCGGTCGGCCGGCAACAGCGCGTGGAGATTCTGAAAGCGCTCTACCGCGGCGCCGACATCCTGATTCTCGACGAGCCGACCGGCGTCCTGACGCCGGCCGAGGCTGACCACCTCTTCGAGGTCCTTCGGGTCCTGTGCGAGCAGGGCAAGACGATCATCCTCATCACCCACAAGCTGCGCGAGATCATGGCGATCACCGATGAGGTCTCCGTCATGCGCCGCGGCGAGATGGTGGCGACACGGACGACGGCAGAGACGACGGTGGAGGAACTGGCCGAGCTGATGGTGGGCCGCCGCGTGCTCCTGCATGTGGACAAGGACGCGGCTCGACCAGGCCCGGTGCTGCTGTCGGTGAAGAACCTTACCGTCAAGGACGGTCGCGGCGTCACCATGGTCGACGATGTCTCCTTCGACGTGCGTGCCGGCGAGATCGTCGGGATTGCCGGTGTCGCCGGCAATGGCCAGTCGGAGCTCCTGGAAGCCATCGCCGGCATCCGCAAGCCGTCGTCCGGCGAGATCCTCATCGACGGCCAGCCGGTCGCCGGTCTCGATGCCGCCCGTCGGCGCGATCTCGGTCTCGCCCATATTCCCGAAGACCGCCACCACATGGGTCTCGTCCTGAAATTTGAGGAGTACGAGAATGCCATCCTCGGCTATCACCGTGACGAAAAATACGGCCGCGGCGGCTTCCTCGACCTGGAGGCGATCCGCAAGGATGCTGAGGAGA
>CAJXHQ010000272.1 GCA_913054485.1 uncultured Paracoccaceae bacterium | reverse complement strand
CGACGCCAGACGGCACAGAATCATCAGCCGGCCCTCATGGCAGATCGCTTTGAGAAAATTGGAGGCCTTCTGCGCGTTGGCCATCATCTTGTCGAGGTCCTCGGCGCACATGTCCTTCTTGAAGACCGGCAGGTTTGACTTCTTGTCGAGCAAGGCCGTTTCGCCCTTCCTAAATCACGTATTCAGATCATTTTATGTGATCGGGCTCTGATTATCCAGAGGGCGGCAGCGCACCGGCCTCACGCAGCATCATGCCCAGCAGGCCCCAGAAGAAATCCTCGCCGGGATAACCTTCTATCCTATTCAGTTCGCGCCCGTCTTTCAGCAGGACAAACGTGGGCGTGAAATGCAGCGGGCGGGTGACCCTGATGCCTTCCGGCAGTGCATCGCCAATGTCCATCCGCTGCAGCGGCGCGGCTTTTCCCTCCGGGGTCTTGGGATAGATCTCCGAAATCTCAGCATCCCAGCGGCGGCACCAGACGCAGCCGTCTTCCTCGGCCATGAGGAGGGTCATCTCGGCCTGCGCGAGGGCGGGGAGAAGTGCCAGAACAATTCCAGCAAGGGGGGACAAGAGGTTCCGCATGGAAGGCTCCGATTGACCTGTTCGCGATACTTATAATAGTTTGAATATGTGAATGATAGAGTCTTGAGGCGCTGGGTGGCATGCTGGATATCACATTTGCGGGGGCATTGATTGCGGGGCTGCTTTCTTTCCTGTCGCCGTGCATCCTGCCGATTGTTCCCTTTTACCTAAGCTATCTGGCCGGGACCGGAATGGACCAGATCGCCTCAGGGGCAGGGCTTGCGCCAGGCACCCGGCGGCGCGCGGTGTTCGCTTCGCTGGCCTTTGCGGCCGGGATTGTCACTATTTTCGTGGGACTGGGGCTTGCAGCCTCGGCCTTCGGGCAGGCTCTGCGCGCCTATTTCGACGTGCTGCGATGGGCCGCTGCGGCGATGATTGTTGCGATGGGGCTGCATTTTCTCGGGATCTTGCGGATTGGCATCCTGTACCGGCAGCTGAGCGCTGCAGGCGGGGAACGGCCGGGGGAAGGACTTCTGGGCGCGTATCTTATGGGGCTTGCCTTCGCCTTTGGCTGGACGCCCTGCGTGGGCCCTGTCCTGGCGGCGATCCTGTTCATGGCGGCCGGCAGCGAAACGGCCGCGCAGGGCGGGATGCTTCTGTTTGTCTACGGGGCCGGCATGACCGCGCCCTTCGTGCTGGCAGCCTTCTTGGTTGAGCCTTTCATGCGCTGGCTTCCGCGCTTCCGCCGCCATCTGGGCCGGGTTGAGAAAGCTATGGGTGTTCTGCTGATCCTGTTTGCCCTGCTCATTGCCACCGATTCCATCAATCTGATTGCCCAATGGATGCTCGACCACATCCCGTGGTTCAGCACCATCGGCTAGGGGAGGAGACCTGATGCGCTGGTTACTGTTGATGATTGCCCTGGTTTCGGCGCTGCCTGCCGCCGCTGAATTGGGGGACGACGGGCTGCATAAAACGCCTTGGATGCGCGATACTTTCAAGGATCTGCGCGAGGATCTGGAAGAAGCCAATTCAGAAGGTAAACGCCTGGTGCTCTTCGTAGAGCAGCGCGGGTGCATTTATTGCCGCAAGATGCACGAGGAGGTCTTCCCGGATCCGGAGGTTTCGGCCTTCATCGCAGCGAATTTCTTTGTTGTTCAACTGGACCTGCATGGCAGCACAACAGCCGTGGACTTTGATGGAGAAGAAGCCGAACAGAGGGTGCTCGCGCGCAAATGGGGTCTGCTGTTCACGCCAACCCTGATTTTCCTGCCCGAGGACGTCCCGCAGGGGGCAACTGCCGTGGAAGCCGCTGTGGCAGTGATGCCGGGAGCCTTCGGAAAATGGACCACGCTCGATCTGTTCACCTGGGTGGCTGAAAAACGCTACGCGGTTGGTTCTGAAGAGGACTTTCAGCGCTACCACGCCCGGCGCTTTGCCGAGCGGGAGGCGGCTCAGGCCGACTGAAGTATCCGCCAAAAATATAAACTCATTCATTATAATGAATTTGTTGTTGCGTGAGCGGCGCCCTGCCGGCTACGGTACACAAAGACTTCGGTCGGCTGCGTTGGGAGGCGCGGCAGAATAAGGGAGGCACCATGAAGCTGAAGCAGCTAAAGGCACTGACCTTGGCCACGGCATTTGCCGCAACGGGATCCGTTGCCGGCGCGGCCGGGCCAAAGGAGGTTCAATTCGATGAGTACGGCGCGGTTGCGGCATCGCTGACCGGGGCTGCAGGGGATGCAGCAAACGGGGCGATCGTGGTCGGGTCCAAGTCGCAAGGCAATTGCGTGGCCTGCCACGTTGTCAGCGCACTGGCGGACGTGCCCTTTCAGGGCGAGGTCGGACCGGTTCTGGACGGTGCCGGCGGCCGCTGGAGCGAGGCAGAGCTGCGCGGGCTGGTCGCCAACGCCAAGATGACATTCGACGGCACTGTGATGCCGGCGTTTTACAAGGTGGATGGCTTCATCCGTCCCGGCGACGGCTACACCGGCAAAGCTCCGACTGAGGCGCTGCCGCCGATCCTGAGCGCGCAGGAGATCGAGGACGTGGTCGCCTTTCTGATGACCCTGACAGAGGAATGATCCGCGCCGCGCCCGCAGCGCGTGTCACGGCCCTGCACCAGACGATGTAAAGGAGTGCAACAATGAATTTTTCCCGCCGGGAAACACTGGCCCTTGGCCTGGGGGCAGCGGCTCTGACCGTGCTGCCCGTCCGGTCCAGCGCGGCTGCTGATGACGCGATTGCCGCCTTTACCGGCGGCGCTGAGATGGGCGAGGGCGGCATCACCCTGACCGCTCCCGAAATTGCAGAGAACGGAAATACTGTCCCGATTGCGGTGGACGCGCCCGGCGCGGCCTCCATCCTGATCGTGGCGGCAGGCAACCCGGAACCCGGTGTCGCCACCTTTAACTTCGGCCCGATGGCCGCCGCGCAAAGCGCCTCGACCCGGATCCGCCTGGCCTCGACCCAGGACGTGGTGGCCGTTGCGAAGATGGCGGACGGCAGCTTCACCAGAGCCTCGGCCACGGTGAAGGTCACCATCGGCGGCTGCGGCGGCTGAGCGGCGCAATCAAAGATTTGAGGAGAACATCCAATGGCATCCGGAGTTAAACCCCGCGTCAAAGTCCCGAAAACTGCCGCTGCGGGCGAGGTCATCACGATTAAGACCCTGATCAGCCACCAGATGGAAAGCGGCCAGCGCAAGGACAAGGAAGGCAACGTCATTCCGCGGTCGATCATCAACCGCTTCACCTGTGACTTCAACGGCCAGAACGTGATCGATGTGACGCTGGAGCCGGCGATTTCGACCAATCCCTATTTCCAGTTCGAGGCCACGGTGCCGGAAGCAGGTGAATTCGTCTTCACCTGGTATGACGATGACGGCTCGGTCTACGACACCAAAAAGCAGATCGCCATCGGCTGATATGCCGCCGGTTAAGGCAGCCCGCCGCCCTTGGGGAAAAAGGGCGGCTGCGGCAACCCAAGGGAGGAAACGCATGAACTACAAATCCTGGACAGCCATTGCCGTGCTGGCAGCCGCGCCCATTGCGGCCTTTGCGGATGCAGACGAGGACGCTCTTGTGGTCAATGGTGAGATCGAAATGATCACCCAGGCCGCCGCCCCGGACCATCTGTCGGATGTGATGGACGAGGTCTACTCCGGCTGGCGCTTCCGCTCTGACGAAACCCAGGCGCTGCAGATGGATGACTTCGACAACCCGGCCATGATCTTTGTCGATCAGGCGATGGAGAAGTGGGACACGGCCGAAGGCACCGCCGGAAAATCCTGCGCCGATTGCCACGGAGATGCGGAAGAAAGCATGGCGGGCGTGCGTGTGGTTTATCCGAAATGGAACGAGAGCGCCGGCGAAGTCCGCACCTTGGCCATGCAGATCAACGATTGCCGCGAAAACCAGATGGGTGCCGAGAAATGGAAGTACACCGGCGGCAGCATGGCTGCGATGGAGGCTCTGATCAGCGTCCAGTCCCGCGGCATGCCGGTCAATGTGGCGACAAACGGTCCGGCCCAGTCGACCTGGGAAGCCGGCAAGGAGCTCTACTACACCCGCACCGGCCAGCTTGAGCTGAGCTGCGCCAACTGCCACGAAGACAACTACGGCAACATGATCCGCGCGGACCATCTGAGCCAGGGCCAGATCAACGGCTTTCCTGTCTATCGCCTCAAGAACACCAAGCTGAACACGGCCCATGCCCGCTTCAAAGGCTGCGTGCGCGACACCCGCGCCGAAACCTACAGCCCCGGCTCGCCCGAATTCATCGCGCTGGAGCTCTATGTCGCCAGCCGCGGCAACGGCCTTTCGGTCGAGGCTCCCTCGGTCCGCAACTGATCCTTTCGGCCCCGCGTTTTCGGCGCGGGGCTGTCTCGCACCCAACAAATGCAAATATATGAATATTAAGTATGGAGTGAGCCCTTGATCTCCCGCCGCGATTTTCTTCAGGTCTCGATGGCGGCTTCCGCCATGTACGGCGCGTCCGGTTTCGGCAACTGGGCACGGCTTGCCGCGCAGCAGGCGCTGACCCAGGACCAGCTGCTGGACTTCGGCACCTTCGGCAACCTGACCCTGATCCATGTGACCGACATCCATGCCCAGCTGAAGCCAATCTATTTCCGCGAGCCGGAGGTGAACATCGGCGTGGGCGCGGCCCGCGGACAGATGCCGCATGTGACCGGGGCCGCGTTCCGGCGCGCCTACGGGATCGCGGACGGATCGCCCTCCGCTTACGCGCTGACCTATGACGACTTTTCCGCGCTGGCCCGCGGTTACGGCAAGGTCGGCGGGCTGGACCGGGTGGCGACGGTGATCAACGCGATCCGCGCTGACCGTCCTGACGCGCTGCTTCTGGATGGCGGTGACACCTGGCACGGCTCCTATACCTGCTATCACACTGCAGGCCAGGACATGGTCAACGTGATGAACGCGCTGAAACCCGATGCAATGACATTCCACTGGGAGTTCACGCTGGGCAGCGAAAGGGTGAGCGAAATCGTCGAGGGGCTGCCTTTCGCGGCGCTGGGTCAGAACATCTTTGATGCCGAATGGGACGAGCCGGCAGAGCAGTTCAAATCTTACAAGTTCTTTGACCGGGGCGGGGCCAAGGTCGCGGTCATCGGACAGGCGTTCCCCTACATGCCCATCGCCAACCCTGGCTGGATGTTCCC
>CAJXHQ010000271.1 GCA_913054485.1 uncultured Paracoccaceae bacterium | reverse complement strand
GGATGAGATCGCCCGCGGTGAAGAAGCCGCACTGCGGGTTCGCGCCCAGGCCGACCGTACCGTGGTAGAGCTGGTCTCCGAAGCACAGCGTGAGGCGGAAGTGATCCGCGGTGAAGCTGACGCCGAGCGAAACTCGATCTTTGCCGAAGCCTATGGCGCGGATCCTGAGTTCTTCGAGTTCTACCGTTCGCTGAGCGCCTATTCGCATTCCATGCAGGAAGGCAATTCCTCGCTGGTGCTGAGCCCGGACAATGAGTTCTTCAACTACCTGAAGTCCTCGACCGGGCGGTAAAGATGGCAGAGATCATTCTGGCTCTTGGGCTGGTATTGGTTGTGGAGGGGCTGGTCTATGTGCTGGCCCCTTCGCTTGTTGAACGCCTGCTTGAGATGCAGCGTGCCCTGCCGGAAGAGCAGCGCCGCACTGCAGGCATGGCGGCACTGGCGCTGGGCTTGGCGCTGATCTGGCTGGCCCATCAGCTGGGCGCGTGACCACGCTGCCGCCTTTCCTGGCAAATTCCCCTAATTTTGCCCGTGCTTGCGGGGTTCCACCGTGGCACAGTTCAACCGCGCTCACGCACCGGTGAATCCTTGCAACATTTATTGCGGGATTGGCCGGAGTGACTACATTGAGGGCCACAGCCTTTGCGGGGCCGTTTGCGGCCAGCGTGAAGCACAAGAACAAGAACGGCTTTGACCAAGGAGTAATCCCCGTGCAGCCACAGGCAATTGCAGTTTCTTCCCACCAAAGCAGCCCGGCCTTTTTGCGCCTGATGTGGCTCGGCCTTGTCTCGGCGCTTCTGGTGCTGGCCCAGGCGGTCACCGCCTCCGCCCGGCCCGAAAGCCTCGCGCCGCTGGCCGAGAAGATCAGCCCGGCGGTGGTCAACATCACCACATCCACCGTCGTCGAAGGGCGCAGCGGGCCGCAGGGCATTGTGCCCGAAGGCTCCCCCTTCGAAGACTTCTTCCGCGAGTTTCAGGACCGCAACAACGGCGAGGGCAACCGGCCGCGCCGCTCCTCGGCGCTGGGATCGGGTTTCGTGATTTCTGAGGATGGGTTCATCGTCACCAACAACCACGTCATCGAGGAAGCCGACGAGATCCTGATCGAGTTCTTCCCTGGCGATGGCCAGCCCAAGGAACGCCTGCCCGCTGAGGTGGTCGGCAGGGATCCTAACACTGATATCGCGCTGCTGAAGGTCGAAGCGCCGATGCCGCTGACCTACGTCAGCTTCGGTGACAGCGACACCGCCCGCGTCGGCGACTGGGTGGTGGCCATGGGCAACCCGCTGGGGCAGGGCTTCTCGGTCTCGGCCGGTATCGTTTCGGCCCGCAACCGCGAGCTGTCCGGCTCTTACGATGATTACATCCAGACTGACGCCGCCATCAACCGGGGCAACTCGGGCGGGCCGCTGTTCAACATGGACGGCAACGTGATCGGCGTGAACACCGCCATCCTGTCGCCCAACGGCGGCTCCATCGGCATCGGCTTCTCGATGGCCTCCAATGTGGTGACCCGCGTGGTGGACCAGCTGAAGGAATACGGTGAAACCCGCCGCGGCTGGCTGGGCGTGCGCATCCAGGACGTGGATGAGGATCTGGCCGATGCCATGGGGCTGGACAAGGCCGCAGGCGCATTGGTGACCGATGTTCCGGAAGGCCCGGCCAAGGAAGCAGGCCTGCTGGCGGGCGATGTGATCCTCAGCTTTGACGGGGTGGACGTGGATGACACCCGCGCCCTGGTCCGTCAGGTCGGCAATACCGAGGTCGGCAAGGCCGTGCGGGTGCTGGTTCACCGCGACGGCGGCACCCAGACCGTGCTGGTCACGCTTGGCCGCCGCGAAGACGCTGAACGCGGCTCCTCCTCCACCTCCTCCGATGAGGGCGATGCCCCTGACACCACCGAGAAGGAGCTGCTGGGCCTTACCGTCGGCACCCTGACCGATGAGATGCGCAGCGAGCTGGGCGCCGGCCCCGACACCGAGGGCCTGGTGGTCCTGTCGGTCGACGAAACTTCGGAAGCCTGGGAAAAGGGCCTGCGCGCCGGTGACATCATCACCGAGGCGGGCCAGCAGAAGGTGACCTCGATCAAGGATCTGGACGCCCGCATGGCCGAGGCCCAGGAGGCTGGCCGCAAATCTCTGCTGCTGCTTGTGCGCCGTAATGGCGAGCCGCGTTTTGTCGCGCTTAACCTCAGCGAGTGATCTGGCTCGCATGGCAGAAACGGAAAAGGCCGGGCGCATTGCCCGGCCTTTTTTGTCCCGCCAGCCCAAAACGACACGGAACTGCAAAGAAAGGGAAACATCTCTGTTAAAGGGGCTATCTATCCCTGCCGCCAGCCGGTGCAGGTTACGCGCCTGCCTTCTAGCCACTTCAATATTCAGCAAGAGATAAAACCATGGCGGATAAATCCCTCACCGATCTTTCCTGGGACGACTTTGACGAAGCCCGCGACCCGCGCCCGGCGCAGAACCAGTTTGACCAGGTGGTCGACCGCGCGGTCTCGCGCCGCGGCTTTCTTGGCGGCGCGCTGGCCTTCGGCTCCGGCGCTGCAGTCTTCGGCACCGGCCTGATGAGCTCGACAACTGCGGCCCGTGCCATTGGCGCCTCCCGCTTCGGGTTCCAGCCGGTGGATATCGCCACCGATTTCGAGATCCACGTTCCGGCCGGTTTCCAGTCCAATGTTCTGGTCCGCTGGGGCGACGCGCTGTGGTCCGACGCCGAAGGAGCCTATTCCGCTGAAACTGGTGTCTCTGCCGATATGTCCGACCGCGTCTTTGGTGAAAACACCGACGGCATGGAGCTGTTCGAAGTCGACGGAAAGCAGCTGATCGCGGTGAACTCCGAATATGTGAACGCCAAGATCAACCTGCCCGCCGCCTCCGAGGGCACGCCGCAGAACGCAGACGAAGTGAAGCTGCTGAAGAACCTGCAGGGTGTGACCGTGATGGAAGTTGCCGACAACGGCAACGGCTTCAAAGTTGTGGTGGACAGCGCCTATAACCGCCGCATCACCCATGAGACCGAAATGGCCATCGCAGGCCCGCTGGCAGGCCACGCGCTGGTGCAGACCAAGGCGGACCCGAAGGGCATGACCGTCAAGGGCACCATGAACAACTGCGGCTCGGGCCGGACCCTTTGGGACACCTATCTGACCTGCGAAGAAAACTTCAACGGCTATTTCGGCACCACCGGCGCCGAGCCCGAGGGCGCAGGCTACAAGCGCTACGGCATCGGCGGTCAAAGCCGCTACGCCTATGAGAAGTTCGACGCGCGCTATGACCTGTCACAGGAGCCGAACGAGCCCCACCGCCACGGTTTCATCACCGAGATCGACCCCTCCGACCCGTCCTCGACCCCGGTGAAGCGCACCGCTCTGGGCCGTTTCAAGCACGAAAACGCCGAAATGGTGCACGCCAAAGACGGCCGCATCGTGGTCTACATGGGCGATGACGAACGCGGCGAATATCTCTACCGCTATGTCTCTAACGGTGTGTACACCCAAGGCGGCCCGACCGAGGGCCTGCTGGATGACGGTGTGCTGTACGTTGCCAAGTTCAACGACGACCAGAGCGGCGAATGGCTGGCGCTGACGCCTGAGACCACCGGCATGGACGCGGCAGAAATCCTCTGCTTCACCCGTATGGCGGCCTCGGCGGCGGGCGGCACCACCATGGACCGCCCCGAATGGGTCGCCTCCAACCCGCTGAAGGTCGAAGCCTACTGCGCGCTGACCAACAACAAGAACCGCGGTGTGAAACCCAACGCGGGCGGCGATGACACCTCGGTCAACGCGGTGAACCCGCGCGAGACCAACAACTACGGCCAGATCGTGCGCTGGACCCCGGTTGATGAAAATCACGCGGCGGATATCTTCGCCTGGGATCTCTATGTCATGGCCGGCAACCCGAAGCTCTACGGCAACGAATACGGCGGGTCCGAAAATGTGAACGCGGGCAACCTGTTCAACTCGCCCGACGGCATGCAGTTCTCCTCGGACGGGCTGCTGTGGATCCAGACCGACGGAAACTACAAGAACGAAGGCGATTTTGAGGGCATGGGCAACAACCAGATGCTGGTTGGCGACCCTGAGACCGGCGAGATCATCCGCTTCATGACCGTGCCTTACGGCGCCGAAGTTACCGGCCTGTGCTGGTCGGCAGACAAAAAAGTGGCCTTTGTCGGCGTGCAGCACCCGGGCGGCTCCTGGCCGGACGGCGCAGGCAAGCCGCGCTCCTCGGTTGTCTCCGTGTGGCGTGAGGACGGCAAGGCCTTCGGCTGAGCTGCCAGATCATTGCAAAGAGCGGCGCCCCTCGCAGGGCGCCGTTTTTCGTGCGCTTCAGCGGCGGCGCAACCGGTTCAGGGCAGCCGCTGCTGCCGCCAGTGCCGGGATCGCTGCGGTGCGCAGCACATCGGCGAGGCTTTCCCGCCAGCGCCAGCGGCCGAGCATGCGCAGATCATCCCGCCGGTCCAGCAGCTCCATGGCACAGCCCAGCAGAAGCGCACCGATGGCGGCAATGAGGAGAGGCCTGAACGCAGGCCGCCCGCGGGCCGCCGTCAGGGCTGCCAGCATAAAGCCGAGCCCGATCAGCACATGCAGGACATCGCGGCTGACCGGCAGGTATTCCGCCAGCAGCAGCTTAAATGCCTGATAGGCGGAGGTGTCCGGTTCCATGCCGGGAAGGTAGCGGCGGGCCGCGCTGAAACCAGTCTATCCGGCCTGCGGCACGTCCACGGCGACCAGCCCCAGCCTGCGCGCGGCCTCCAGCGAAAGGCCCGCGGCCTCGATCCCCAGGTCCTGCTGGTAAAGCCGGATGGCCGCCAGCGTGGTCCCGTCCATGCGGCCCGTTGCAGTGCCGGGATAGAACCCCCGGGCCTCCAGCGCGCGCTGGACGGAGGCGATGAACTCCGGCGTCATCTGTGCCGGGCAGGGGGTCTCGATCCAGGAGATCGCGCGCGGGCGCACGATCTGCTGGCGGGTTTCCGTCCGGTAGGCCGCCGGCTGCAGGATCGCCCCGTTGGCGCCGGTTTCTGCCGGGGTGATCACCTGCTGCAGGGTTACCGTTTCGATAATAGCGGGGGGGACCCGCCGCTCCCAGCAGCTGCCCTCCGGCGCGCCCTCGGGGGCGGCCTGCGCGGCGCGTGTGACCGGGCCGGCCTGCGAGCTGACCGTGTTTTCGCAGCCCGCCGCGGCAAGCAGCAGGGCAGGCAATGTCACCGGCAGTAACAGGC
>CAJXHQ010000270.1 GCA_913054485.1 uncultured Paracoccaceae bacterium | reverse complement strand
GCCGGTGCAGCCAGTGTCGGCATCTTCGGCCTCGTCCGCCGGGTGCTTAATCTGCCGCAGCCTGGGGCAAGAGGCCGCGCACCGGCTGCTTCGCGCCGATTATGTTTCACTTTGCGCAATAAATGGCTGGCTTTGAAATGCTGGTCTGAAGGAGACTGAGAGTTATAACTAGAGAGGCTGCAAAGGCTGAATACGTGAGCCTTCGTTTTGTTTAGCTGGCACGGTTGAGTGGAACCGTTCCGGAGTGTTCAGGAGTGGTTTTTCCATGATCTCGATCCAATATCTGAAATCCGGGGCTGCTGTGGCAGCACTTTCCCTGGCCACCGTCGCACCGTCGGTCGCTGTGGCGCAGGACGCCGCGGCAGACGGCTCCGCGCCGGGAGTGACGGGGGCTGAAGCCGCAGAGCAGGGCGGCAAAGCCTGGGAATACACTGTGATGCCTTATCTCTTCGCACCGTCGATCAACGGCAGCGCGTCGCTTGGCAATCTTGATATTGATGTCGACGTCAGCCCGAGCACCGTGTTCGATCATCTCGAAGCCGCCTTTCTGGCCCGGGTTGAGGCCAAGCATGAGAGCGGCTGGGGCTACTATATCGACTATTCGCTGATGAACCTTGGCAAGGGTGTTTCACTGCCTGCGGGCGCGGGTTCGGTCATTGCCGATCTTGATCAGCAGGTGCTGGATGTCGCGGCTACCTACCGGGTGTCGGAAGGCCAGGACGTCATCGATGTTTATGGCGGTATCCGGTACTGGGATCTGGGACTTGATGTGATTGCCCCAGGACCGCTGGGCATTGACCGCGACGAAAGCTGGGTCGATCCGATGATCGGCGTGCGCTGGGAGCGTCAGTTGGCCGAAGACTGGCGGGCCATTGCAATGGGCGATGTCGGCGGTTTCGGCGTCGGTTCTGATTTTGCCTGGATGGCGGCCGTTGGCGGCGCTTATGACGGCTGGGACAATGTCTCGCTGGTGTTTATGTACCGTGCAAACAGTGTGGATTATGAAACCGGCACCCAAGGCACCTCGTCCTACTTCAAATATGATACGATCACGTCTGGCCCGCTGGTCGGCGTTGCTTTCAGGTTCTGAACAGCCGCTTCCCGCACGCAGAAACGGCGGCGCATTGCGCCGCCGTTTTTATTTCCAGCCCGGTTTCTTCCGCTCAGTCGTTGATGTCGTGATCGAAGGTTTTGACCTGGCCCTTGGGCAGCGCAAAGACGCGGCGGAAAACCAGCCAAGCGGCCAGCGACAGGGCCGCAAAGACCAAGAGCAGCAGCGGCAGGCCGGGGGCCATGCCACTGACAAGCAGGATCAGCGCAACGGCGGCCGCTCCGACAGCAAAGCCGAGGAAGACAAAGCCCGGTACCAGCACTTCAACAATGGCCAGCACCAGCGCCGCTGCCGCCCAGACCCACCAGAGTGTCCAGAGCGCGGTCTCCATCAGCTGCGCCCTGTCAGCAGTTTGAAGGCATCGCCAAAGGCTTCCATCGCCTGCGCCGGCACCAGGATGGTCTGCTTGCCTTCGCCGTTGCCAAGGGCGGTCAGGCTTTCCACCTGTTTCAGCGCCACCTGATACTGGGCCGCCTCGATACCGTTCTCCTTGATCGCCTTGGCAACCACCTCGGTTGCGTAGGCCTCGGCCTCGGCCTGGATGCGGCGGGCCTTGGCGGTCTGTTCGGCGGCATAAAGCTCTGCATCCGCGGCCAGCTCGACCGAGCGTTTCTGACCTTCGGCCTCGGTCACCTGGGCGCGCCGCGCGCGTTCGGCGTTCAGCTGCTGCAGCATGGCGTCGCGGGTCGCCTGATCCAGGTTCACGTCCAGGATCTCCGCACGCGTCACTTCGATGCCCCAGTCGTCCACCGCGTCTTCGACGCTTTTCTGGATCTGACCGATCAGCTGGGCGCGGTTGGACTGTACTTCATCCAGATCCATCTTGCCGATCTCGGCGCGCACGATGCCCGCCACCGTGGTGGCAATTGCGCCGTCCACGTCACGGATCCGGTAGACGGTCTTTTCCGGCTCAAGGATGCGGTAGAAGACCGAGGTGTCGATCTGCACCAGCACGTTGTCCTTGGTGATCGCGTCCTGGGTGGCATTGGGCAGCTGGCGCTCCAGGATCGAGATTTTGTGGCGCGCCACATCCAGGAAAGGCACGATGAAATTGATGCCCGGCCCCAGCACCGAGTGCAGGCGGCCGAAGCGTTCGACCACGTATTTCTCGGACTGCGGCACGATGCGGATGCCCTTCAGGATCACCAGGATCAGGAAGGCTGCCCCAAGGAGGTACAGGAGATTGCTGGACAGCAGGTCGAGGATCATGTCTTCGGTCATGAATGTATCCTTTGGTTGTTCGGTAATCGCCGGCTCTGCGGGCGCAGGGGCGGGCGTAACGGGCCCGGTGCTGGCGGCGGTGTCCTGAGCGGACTGTGCTGGTTCCGGCCCGCCGGGCTGTAGATCGGCTTTTTTCAATCTGGTCCCGTCCGGTCTGTGTTCTTATTCATCTGTGGATTGAAAATCCGGGTTTCAACGCCCTGTATGGCGGCAAGACTGCGCCGGTGGCAAGCCCGCATCCGGCTTGTACTGCGGGGAATAATCAGGCAAATGCTCCGGGTTTGCGCCATTACCGCGAGGGTACACCAATGACCGCCACATTCTCCTTCGATCTGAAGGCCACCGACGGCAAGGCCCGCACCGGGGTGATCAATACTCCGCGCGGCGAGATCCGCACCCCGGCCTTCATGCCGGTGGGCACCGCGGCCACGGTGAAGGCGATGATGCCCGAAAGCGTGCGCTCGACCGGCGCGGATATCCTTCTGGGCAATACCTACCACCTGATGCTGCGCCCCACTGCGGAACGTATCGACCGGCTGGGCGGATTGCACAAGTTCATGAACTGGGAACGCCCCATTCTGACGGACTCCGGCGGCTTCCAGGTGATGTCGCTGGCGGGTCTGCGCAAGCTCACCGAAAAGGGCGTCACCTTCAAAAGCCACATCGACGGCTCTAAGCATGAGCTGACGCCGGAACGCTCGATGGAAATCCAGCGCCTGCTGGGCTCTGACATCGTGATGTGTTTCGACGAATGCCCCGCACTGCCCGCAGACCGCGACCGGATCGCCGAAAGCATGCGCCTGTCGATGCGCTGGGCAGAGCGCAGCCGTGAGGCCTTCGGCGACCGTCCGGGCCATGCGCTGTTCGGCATTCAGCAGGGCGGGCTGGAGCAGGACTTCCGCGAGGAAAGCGCTGCGGCTCTGACCAAGACCGGCTTTGAGGGCTATGCCATCGGCGGCCTTGCCGTGGGTGAGGGTCAGGAGGCGATGTTCGGCTGCCTGGACTATGCGCCCGACATGCTGCCGCAAGACAAGCCGCGCTACCTGATGGGCGTCGGCAAGCCTGACGACATTGTCGGCGCGGTGGCCCGCGGCATTGATATGATGGACTGCGTGCTGCCGTCACGTTCGGGCCGGACCGGTCAGGCCTTTACCCGCCGCGGTGTCGTCAATATCAAGAATGCCCGCCACGCGGACGACCCGCGCCAGCTGGATGAACACTGTTCCTGCCCGGCCTGCCAGAACTATTCGCGCGCCTATTTGCACCATGTCTACCGGTCGAACGAGATGATTTCAGGCATGCTGCTGACCTGGCATAACCTGCAGTATTTCCAGGACATTATGGCGGGCATGCGCGACGCGATCGCGACGGGTACTTTTGAGGCCTGGCAGAAGGATTTCCACGCGGGCCGCGCCGAAGGCGATATCGAGCCGCTGTAATCCAGCGGAAATGGCCGCAAATCTGTCTCAACTGTCCTGAAAACCTTAATGAAAGGACAGCGGGCGGCCCGCGCCACGCCCCCTTTCTGCCCCAATCCGCCAGCAAATTTGCGGTGGGTTTACGAAACAGGGGGCTGAGGCCATGGCGCACAGCGATAGCACAACAGATTTTTTTCACATGATTTTGGCAGTGGTTCTGGCCACCGGGATCGCTGGCATCGCGGTGACCGGCAATGCCGAGACCGGCGAGTCTGAACCGGCGGCCTTCCCGCCGGGTTTCCACACAGAATATGAAAACAATCTTGGCCTGGCCGACGCATTGTAACGCTGCGGAACCGGTGCTGCCGGGCAGCGCCATCACAGCAGCACCATCATAAGGGTAAAAGGGATCAAAGGTATGAAACAGTGCAATCAGAAAGAGATGCGGGCGGTCTGGCGGCTCAGCGCGCGGACGGACACGCCGCAGCTGACTTGGATCCTAAAATCCGCAGTAAAATAACGGCCGGGACGGAAAACTCTGCACGGCGATGACCGGCTGCTGTTCAATGCGCCGCTCCCGGGATTTCCGGGGCGGCGCATTAGCATTTTGATGACCCTTGTCTCAATTGGTGCCTTGTGGCTCCCGCCTGATAGAGTCACACTGCGCCCCAAGCTGACGGGCGGGATGCTTGAAAAGGTTAATCCGCCTTACCAGATTAACAGATCCAATGCGGAGACGGCGTGGGGCTGCCGATGATCGGGGCCCGGCTGTCTTGCCAAAAGTAAGGACCGAGCATGCAAGAGCCTCTCAACTCCTCCTACCCGGTACTGCCGCTGCGCGACATCGTGGTGTTTCCCCACATGATCGTGCCGCTGTTTGTCGGGCGGGAAAAATCGGTGAAGGCGCTGGAAGAAGTGATGGCGGATGACAAGCAGATCCTGCTGTCCAGCCAGATCGACCCGGCCGAGGATGATCCCAACGCCGAAGGCATCTATGAGGTCGGCGTTCTGGCCAATGTGCTGCAACTGCTGAAGCTGCCCGATGGCACCGTTAAGGTGCTGGTCGAGGGTAATGCGCGGGTGCGGATTACCGAATACCTTGAAAATGAAAACTTCTTCGAGGCGCGCGCCGAATATGAGGTGGAAATCCCCGGGGATGTGACCACCACAGAAGCGCTGCTGCGCACCGTCGCGGATGAGTTCGAACGCTATGCAAAAGTGCGCAAGAACATCCCCGAAGAAGCCCTGGCAGCGGTCGGCGAAAGCGCGGAGCCCGCCAAGCTTGCCGACTTGGTTGCAGGCCATCTCGGCATCGAAGTCGACAAGAAGCAGGAACTGCTTGAGACGCTCTCGGTCAGCGAGCGGCTGGAGAAGGTCTATGGCCTGATGCAGGGCGAATTGTCGGTTCTGCAGGTCGAGAAGAAGATCAAGACCCGCGTCAAATCTCAGATGGAGAAGACCCAGCGCGAATACTATCTGAATGAGCAGATGAAGGCCATTC
>CAJXHQ010000269.1 GCA_913054485.1 uncultured Paracoccaceae bacterium | reverse complement strand
GGCATATTCTACTTCCGAAAGCTTCCCCCCGGCCATTGTCGCGCTGAGGTCCACATCCATGCAACGCGCCACGCCGCGCAGCAGCCAGAAATGGCGATTGATATCTCCCAGCGCCCGCAGGCCGGGAAAAGGCCGGTTCATGTGCCATCCCCTTTGTCCAAGCGGTTCTTGAGGCCGGAAAGCTGCTCCAAGTTGCTGCAATATTCCGGGGTCTGCGCAGCGGTCTCGCGGGAGGCCAGCCATTTCTGACATTTCTCCGGCTCGGCGCAACCGCGGCACAGCTGAATCATCTCCGCCCAGTCCTCATTGCTGAGCAGCCCATCCTGATAGGCCTGCACCAGATCAGTGCCGACAGTCTGGCTCATTTCCTCCAGCAGCCGCAGATGCAGCCTTTCATCTCCCAGCGGTTTCAAATCCTGCCCTCCTCCAATGCGCGGCGGCGGTTATGCCACCCCGCGCTGTAGCGCGGCCATCAGCCTGCGGTTGCGGCAATAATCCGGAGCCTCCGCCAGCCGGGCGCTCTGCCCCAACAGGGCCTCGCAGCAGTCCGGATGCTTGCAGCCTGCGCAGCGCAGCACCAACTCGGAGACCTCATCGAATTGCATCCGGCCGGTCATCACCGCTTCTTCGATGTCCGCGCCGAGCGCATTGGCCATATTGTCAAAAAGTTCCGCGTGTCTGCGCAGTGTTGAATGATGTTCCATGGTTCCGCCTCGCGTGTTTCTCCGGCACCAGGCTAGGGCGGCACCGGAGCCCCGGGCCTTGATGCAGGTCAACCTGCGGGCGCAAGTTCACGCATCAATGCCTTGGTCGGCAAAAAAATGCCGCACCGCATCCTGAACCCGGCGGAACCGGTCACCGCCGAGCT
Organism: uncultured Paracoccaceae bacterium; assembly: GCA_913054485.1. Lineage (GTDB taxonomy): Bacteria > Pseudomonadota > Alphaproteobacteria > Rhodobacterales > Rhodobacteraceae > FREY01. Next base: position 4,383 of record CAJXHQ010000269.1, on the reverse strand, counting down.
TCTTGCCGCCGTACCATCGGGTGACAATGATGACGCGGTTCTGCAGCCCGGCGCGTTCCATCATCCGCAGGATCACCATGCCGGCCCCGCTTTCACCGTCATCCGCCTTCAGCCCTCCGGAGGGCAAGATCGCCGCCCAGGTATTATGGGTGGCCTTGGCGTAGGCGCGGTCTTTCTTCAGTTCCGCCAGAACTGCGTCGACCTCGGCACGGCAGGAGACCTCCGCCCCGGTCACCGCATATTTTGACCCGCGGTCGGTCAGGACCACCCCGAGGCGGGACAGCACCGGGCTGGAAGAGGCATCTGGTGTCATGATCAGTTCAAACCGTATTGCCGGATGGTGTCATTCACGACCTTCACGCGGTCATAGTTTGCAGGATGGGTGCCAAGAAAGCGGTCTCCGGGATCCGGAAGCCGGGCAAAGAACTTCACGCCTTCGCTCGGGCGGTAGCCGGATTTATGCGTGATGATCGCGCCCAATTGATCAGCCTCCAGCTCGAAATCCTTCGAGTAGCTGCGGGCGCCCACAAAAGCACCAAGATCCTGCGCATTGGCGATATCCCCCGCGGTGGCGCCTGCGATGGTGGCAAGCCCCGCGAAGATCACCGCGCCGGACAGTGCGTTTTCCTGCTGCCGGGCCAGGTGGCCGCGAATGTGATGCGCCGCCTCATGGCTCATCACGAAGGCCAGCTCATCCCGGGTGGAGATCTCTCCCAGCATGGATTGGGTGAAGGTGATCACCGGGCGGCCGTTGCGGTCGAGGCTCTGGTAAGCGTTGGGGGCGGCCCGGCGGTCCGGGTCGATCTGGATCTTGAAATCGCAGTTCAGGCCCTGGGTGCGGGCTCTGCATTCGCGCTCCGCCACCGGTTCCACCCGGCCTGTCACCGCGCTGAAGGCGGCAGAGGCTTCGGCCGGAGAGAACCCTTGACCGGACACATATCCCGCATCGGGCGCAGGCCCGCTGTCCACGGTGACATCACATGCGGCAACCGTCAGGACAATCAGACACAATAACCGGCGCATGGTTCCTCCCTTACTAACCTGCCTTCTACAATAGAGCGCATTGCACAGCAGCTTCAATCACTTGTGCAACAGCTGCCTGACCTTTCAGGAAATCATCACTTGCCGGCGAGGCTGCGCGCAGTGCAGGCTGGGGGCATGTTTACCATAGAGCATGAATTCGACTCCACGGTGATCACCCTGGTGGATGAGGGCGAGGCCCCGCTGCTGGAAGATGTGGTCATCAACGCCTTTGCCGAGTGCATCACGGTAGAGCAATTTGATCCCCGCACCGACAGCACCCAAAAGGTGACACTGTCGATGGCCCAGCTGCAGGACCTGGGTGTTGCGCTGGACTTGCCTGAAGGAGTCTACCAGCTGCGCCAGGACGCGGACTGACAGCAGCGCCGCAGGCTGCTGCCGCAAGGCTTTTGCAAGAGCCTTTGCAAGAGCCTTGTAAAACTCTTATGCGCGCCGCAGGTGCGCGGCCCGGCCAAAAGCCGGGCACCTGTATCACGTGATACGGAAGACCTTGTCCCGGGCAGTGTTTCCCCGGATCAAGGCCAGGCTCGCGCCAGAAACACCCAGTGCAGCTGCCAGCAAGGCCAGCACCGCCGCATTGGCCTTGCCCCCCTCCGGCACCACGGTCACACAGGCGCGCAACCCGGCGGGGCTCTCCTCCAAGGCATTGCGCGATGCCCTGGGCGTCACCCGCACGGCGATTTCCGCACCCGGCTGTGCCAGACGGCTGAGGTCAGGCAGATGTTTCCTCTTCGGTTTCCCCATTCCCGGAGCCTACCCTTTTGAGGCAATTGTTTTCCATAGACTCTTATGCCTCCGGCGGGGATATTTCCGAACAGGTGAATTGGGCGGGGTGCGCAGCATGGCAACAGGGTTTTTCTGGGACGAGCGTTGCTTCTGGCATTCCGGCGGAAACTACGCGCTGACCGTGCCGGTTGGCGGGCTGGTGCAGCCGCTGGCCGCAGGAGGGCTGCCCGAAAGTCCTGAAACCAAGCGGCGGCTGAAGAACCTGATGGACGTCTCCGGCCTCTCGCAGGAGCTGGAAATGCAAGGGGCAGCGCCTGCCGCACGCGCGGATCTGGAGCGGGTGCATCCCGCCCCCTATCTCGAAGAATTCCAGCGCCTGTCCGCTGCGGGCGGCGGAGAGCTGGGCCTGCGCACCCCTTTCGGGCAGGGCGGTTTTGAGATTGCCGCGCTTTCCGCAGGCCTCGCCAAAGAGGCTGTGCGCGCAGTCGCCGCAGGTGAAATCGAAAATGCCTACGCCCTGTCCCGCCCGCCCGGCCATCACTGCCTGCCGGATTTTCCCAACGGCTTCTGCCTCCTGGCCAATATCGCCATCGCCATCGAGACCGCAAAAGCAGAGCAGGGTCTGAGCCGGGTCGCCGTGGTCGACTGGGACGTGCACCACGGCAATGGCACCGAAGCCGTGTTTTATGAGCGCGACGATGTGCTGACCCTCTCGGTTCATCAGGAATGGAACTACCCGCTGGACACCGGTGCCTATGACGACCGCGGGCGCGGCGCCGGCGAAGGGTTCAATATCAACATTCCCTTGCCACCCGGGGCCGGTCATGAAGCCTATCTGCAGGTGATGCGGCAGATCATCATCCCGGCGCTGGAGCGCTACAAGCCCGACATGATCATCGTCGCCTCAGGATATGATGCTTCAGCCATGGATCCCCTCGGCCGGATGCTGGCCACAGCGGAGACCTTCGGCACCATGACTAAAGAGCTGCGCACAGCGGCACAGTCCCTGTGCGATGGCAGGCTGGTGCTGGTCCACGAGGGCGGCTATAGCGAAATGCATGTCCCCTTCTGCGGCCATGCCGCGCTGGAGGCCCTATCAGGCTCCGCCATACGCACGGGCGATCCGCTGGCAGAGACATTGCGCAAACGCCAGCCCTCCGCCCGCTACAGCGCCTTTCTGCAAGATCTGATTGCAGAGATGGCGGCGGGATTGGGACTGGCAGGCTGACGGGCCGGAATTCTGGGCGGACCCCCTTGATTTCAGCGCGGCCCTGTCCGACATAGACACCGAAATGTAAAAAGGCTTCACATATGCCCGAAAGAAATTCCGCGGCCCTCGATTTCCTGCTCACCCGCCGCTCGCGCCCAGCCAAGACGCTGGTTGCGCCCGGACCTTCCGCAGAGCAGCTGCAGGAGATCCTGACCGCCGCCGCCCGCACGCCAGACCACGGCAAACTGGAGCCCTGGCGCTTCATCGTGATCCCGCAAGATGCCATGCCCCGGCTGGCGGCACTCACCGAAACCGCCGGCCAGCGGCTTGGCAAGCCGGAGGAAGATATCGCGAAGGGCCGCAGCCAGTTTGACCTGGGCATCCTGGCGGTGGCGGTGATCGAGGTACAGAAGGCCCATCCGAAAGTACCCCCAATCGAGCTCACCTATTCCGCCGGCGCAGTCTGCCTGTCGCTTCTGAATGCAGCTCTTGCGGCGGGCTGGGGTGCCAACTGGCTGTCCGGCTGGGCCAGCCATGACCCTGCCTGGCGCAAAGAGGCCTTTGGCCTGGCAGAGAACGAGAGCATCGCCGGCATCATCCACATTGCCACTGAAAAAGCCACACCGCCCGAGCGCCCGCGCCCGGACATCGCGGCCATTACCACCTGGCTGGACGCATGATCTTTGATGCGTTTTTCAAGGCGCTGGCCCAGGCCGGGGACCCGCGTTTCCGCCGGGTGCTTTTCCTCGGCGTGGCGCTGACCCTGGCGCTGCTCATCGCCTTCACCGCCGGCTTTGTCTGGCTGGCAGGCTGGCTGGTGGGGCCGGAGGTGTCGCTGCCGCTGATCGGTGAGGTGACCTGGCTCAGCGGCCTGGCCTCGGCTGGATCCTTCCTGCTGATGATGCTGCTGTCGGTCTTCCTGATGGTGCCGGTGGCCTCGGCCTTCACCTCCATGTTCCTGGACGAGGTGGCGCAGGCGGTCGAGGACAAACACTACACGCATCTGCCCAGGGTGCCGGGCACGCCATTCTGGGATTCGCTGAAGGACACGGTGAACTTCCTCGGCGTGCTGATCGGGGCCAACCTGCTGGCGCTGGTCCTCTACCTGATCTTCCTGCCCGCCGGGCCATTTATCTTCTGGGCGCTGAACGGCTTTCTCCTGGGGCGCGAATATTTCACCCTCGCCGCGATCCGCCGGGTAGGCGAGGCTGAGGCGCGCAGGCTGCGCCGCCGCCACATGGGCACCATCTGGGCCGCTGGCACTCTGATGGCGATCCCGCTCTCTGTGCCGCTGGTCAACCTGCTGATCCCGATCTCCGGCGCCGCCACCTTCACCCATATCTACCACGCCGTCTCCCGGCGCTGACCAGCTTTCACCTTTTCCGAAATACTCCGGGGGAGCCGCC
>CAJXHQ010000268.1 GCA_913054485.1 uncultured Paracoccaceae bacterium | reverse complement strand
TTGGTGGGGATCAACCCAATGGCGCGGTGTTCCTGCAGTTTCTCGATCGGGCGGGACAGCACCTGTTCCATCAGGCGGCTGATGATCTCGATCCCTGTCAGGTCGCCCTTGTGGACCGTGCGGTCGGCGGTCTGGCCCGCAAAAGCCTTCTGGTGCACGGATCCGTCGGGGTTGCGGTCAAAGAAGCAGCCGATCTCATTCTCCAGCTCGCGGATGCGCACCACGGCCTGTTCGCACAGCTTCCAGGCCATGTCCTGATCCGGCAGCCATTTGCCGCCCTGCACCGTGTCCATGAAGTGGCGTTCGACGGAATCGCCGCCGCCAAGCGCCACGTTATAGCCGCCCTGCACCATCCGCGTGCAGCCGCATTTGCCGATCAGGCCTTTAACGGCCATGGTGATCTTTGTCCCCGCAGGCGCTGTCTGCTGCGCATGAAGGGCCGCAAACATGCCCGCCCCGCCAGAGCCGAGGATCAGGATATCGGTGTCATGCCGTTCGATCTTGATGTTGGGTGCCATTGCTCAGACCGCCTGCAGAAAGAAAGTGCCGGAAAGAAGAAACGCCACGGCCACCGTGGCCGCCGCGAGGGTTTTCTGCGGCGCGCTCCAGGGCAGGAACTCCAGTGCCAGCAGACGCAGGCCGCCGAAGATGTGGATCGCCAGCAGGAAGACCAGGCCAAACTCAGCAAGCTTCACCAGCGGGTGGCTGGCAAATGTCATGAAGCCGTCAAAGGCAGCCATGTCGGTCAGCGCCAGCCCCAGCACATAGAAATGTGCAGGCAGAAACAGGACCAGCGCCAGGCCGGACAGGCGGTGCGCCATATAGGCATACCAGAGCGGATGTGTACGGTGCGGACGGATCATGCCAGCGTCACGGCCAGAACGGCGCGTGCTCCCATCAGGAACAGAACAAGGCAGCTGCCCCAGGTCAACAGCATCAGCGCGCGGCCCCGGGTGCCGAAGGTTTCATGCACGATGACGCGCAATCCGATTGCGCCATGCACCGAGACCGCTGCAACAAAGGTTCCGTAGAACAGGAACCAGAAGAGAGATCCTTGTGTGCGGGCCAGGATTTCTCCGCCGGTGAGCCCGCCGCGCATGGCGTAGATCATCACCGCCAGGTGGCCGAGCGTCAGCGGGATCATCACCATCGCCGACAGCCGCTGAGCCATGTAAAGGCGCAAGTCGAGCATATGCCTACCCCTTCCGCTTGAAGAAATTCTGCGCCGTCACGCGCTTCAGCCCCGCAATGGCGCTGAGCGGGTCCAGCTCATTCGGGCAGTACATCGTGCAGCTGCCCTGCGTGTGGCAGTTGTGGCAGCCGCCGACGCCGGACACATTGTCCAGGATCGCCTGCCTGTCCGCATCCTTGGCGTCATTATACAGCGTCCAGGCCCGTTGCAGCGCCGCCGGCCCCAGATAATCCGGATTATTGGCCACCGTATCGCAGCCCGCATAACAGACCGAGCAGTTGATGCATTCGATGGCCTTGGCAGCCTCCACCCGGCCCGGTTCATCCGGGGTGATCGTTTCAATGGCGTCATCGCGGGTGCGGGTGGGATGGTGTACGGCCCCGGCCTTGACCCATTTGTCAAAGAACGGGTCCATATCGGCGGCCAGATCCTTGATCACCGGCAGGTTGCGCAGCGGTGCGATCTCGATCTTGTCGGCGCCCTCGGTGGCCTTCTTCACGTGCGTGCGACAGGTCCAGCGCGGCTTGCCGTTGACCATCATCGCACAGGAGCCGCACATGCCCACGCGGCAGGCAAAGCGGTAGGTCAGGGTCGGATCGGCGTATTGCTGAATCCAGCTCACCACATCCAAGATGGTCTGGTTTTCCTGCGCGGGGACCTGAAAGGTCTGATATTCCCCGTCTTCCCCGCCCCGCCAGACCGAGACTTCCAGTGTGTTTTCTGCAGCTTCCACGGCGCGTTCCGGCCTTTATCGTTTCGTGCCCCTCCGTTTTAGATGCGAGTAGGGCTAACACAAAGGAACCAGTTCTAACGCGTTTCTTTAGCAGTGCTTACACTTCACCTGCGCCGCTCTAATCAGGCTGAAACAGCATGAAAACAAAGGCGCGAACAGGAGCTCTGTAAGTATTGCTTTCATAACGCGTAATGAAATGGTGCTTTTTATAAGGGAAGATATCCGTATTCTCCTCAACCCATGGGACAGGGAAAATACCCGCCCTTTGGCCGGAGACCGGCCCGTTCTTAGGGAGGAACAGGAACATGAAAGCCAGAATTCTGGGGGCTGCTGCTCTCACGCTCAGCGTATTCGGAACTGCCGTTTTGGCGGATTACCCCGAACGTCCGATCAACATGATCATTCCATACGGTGCCGGCGGTGCCACTGACATCTCCGCGCGCTCCATCGCTGAACCGCTGGGTAACGCGGTAGGCAAACCGCTGGTGATGGCCAACGTGACCGGCGCCGGCGGCGCGACAGGGTCTGTGGCCGTGCAGAACGCCAAAAGCGACGGCTACACCATGCTGTTTGCCCGTGTCGGTTCGCACTCTGTCAGCCCGGCGATGAAGGCGACGCTGCCTTACACGCTGGATGATTTCCGGTTTGTGACCGTCTACGAGATCAACCCGGTCGCCTGCGCTGTGACGCCCAATTCCGGCATTGAATCGATCGATGATCTGGTCGCCAAAGCCAAAGACGGCGGCGTCACCTATTCCTCCTCCGGCGTCGGCTCGCTGCTGCATCTGGCGGCTGTAATGGTGCTGAAGGAATTCGGCGTCGAAGAGCCGCTGAAACAGGCGACACACATCCCGCAAAAGGGCGGCGGCGGTGCGGCCACGGCGGTTCTGAACGGCACTGCCAATTTCCTGTGCACCAACTCCTCGGCCCTGTCGAGCTTTGTGGCCAACGGCCAGCTGAAGCCGATCCTGGTGACCACCGCCGAGCCGATCACCGGCTTTGACGCGCCGACCGCGGCCGAGCTGAACAAGCCCGAGCTGCACAAGCTGGTCGGCTGGACCGGCATCGCAGGCCCCGCCGATCTGCCCGATGATGTCTCCGCCAAATGGGGCGAGTGGATGGCTTCGGCCACTGCGGATCAGGGCTTTGTCGACAAGATGACTGCCCGCGGGTCGGTGATCGAGCTGATGGACCCGGAGAAATCCGGCGAGTTCATCCTGCAGCAGTACGAAGCCTTCCGCGCGCTTGTGGATGAGCTGGGCATGCGGATCGAAGGCTGATCCGGACTGCACTTGAAAGACCGAGACAACAGGAATGCGCCGCCGCAGCACTCGCGGACCGGCGCATTCCGTGCATGGAGGGGAGCCATGAACACTCGTAAATCTCATATCCACCTTGGGCTGTTCTGCCTGGCATTGTCAGGGTTTCTGATCCTGGCGGGCATACCTGCCTGGGTCTCGTCGCCCAGCAATGTGCCCAATGTCATCCTGTCGCCGCTGTTCTGGCCCTATGTTCTGGCCGGGCTGACTGCGCTGACCGGTCTGGGGCTGCTGGCCACCGCTTTTCAGCACCCGGTAGAGGGCGACAAGCTGAATGAGGATATCGGGGACCGCCGCGCAGGCATGCTGCGTCTGGCGGTGATGGCCGTGATCATGCTGGCCGCGATCTGGGCGATGCCGCGCATCGGCATGGTCTGGACCTCCATGGCGGTCTTTGCCGCCACCGCCTTTCTGGTGCAGACGCGCCATCCCAAGACGGCGCTGATCTGCGCCGTGATCCTTCCCCTCGTGCTCTATGCCTTCTTTGCCCATGTGGCAGGTGTGGCAGTGCCGCAGGGCAACTTCGTGAGGCTGCCATGAGCTTTGCCGACAGCATCCTGGCCGGGCTTGCCCTGGTCGGAAATTTTGAATCCTTCCTGGCTCTGTTCATTGGTGTCGGCATCGGCGTGATCGGCGGCGCCATCCCCGGCATGTCTGCCACCATGGCCGTGGCGCTGACACTGCCCTTCACCTTTGCCATGCAGCCGATCACAGGCATCCTGCTGCTCTTGGGCGTCTATAAGGGCGGCATTTTTGGCGGGTCTATCCCGGCGATCCTGATCAAGACACCGGGCACGCCCGCGTCGTCTGCCACCATCCTTGATGGTTATCCAATGGCTGAAAAGGGCGAGGCAGGCCGGGCCCTTGGCATGGCGCTCTGGGCCTCCTGCACGGCGGATGTGATTTCGAACCTGTCGCTGATCCTGTTTGTCGGCTGGCTGGCGTCTTTTGCGCTCAGCTTCGGGCCGCCCGAGTTTTTCACGCTGATCCTGTTCTCGCTGACGATCATTGCGGGCGTCTCCGGCGACAGCCTGCTGCGCGGCGCGCTGTCGGCGATGCTGGGCCTGCTGCTGGCCACCATCGGGTTGGATCTGGTCTATGGCACCAATCGCTTCACACTGGGCAACCCATCGATGATGGGCGGGCTGAACTTCATCGCCGTGCTGATCGGTCTTTTTGCCATCCCCGAGGTGCTGGCCATGGTCTGGCATCCCGAAGGGCATCTGGGCAAGGCACGTAAACTGGGCGCCAACAAGGTCACTTTCGCCGACTACCGCCGCAGCTTCAAATCCATCGTGCGCGGCAGCCTGATCGGGGTCTTCATGGGCTCCATCCCCGGTATTGGCGCAGCACCTTCTGCCTTCCTCAGCTATTCCGAGGCGCGGCGGAAATCAAAAAACAAGGAGAACTTCGGCAAGGGCGAGGTCGAGGGCGTTGCGGCGGCTGAGGCCGGCAACAACGGTGTCGCGGGTGCCACCCTGATCCCGCTGCTGGCACTTGGCGTGCCGGGGGACGTGATAACCGCAATCATCATCGGCGCCTTCATGATCCACGGGCTGCAGCCTGGGCCGATGATGTTCATCCTGAACGTCGATATCATCTACGGGCTGTTCATTGGCCTGATCGTCAGCTCGGTCTTCCTGTTTTTCATCGGTTCGGCCGCGATCCGGGGCTTCAAATATGTCGCCGACATCCCGCGCCGCATCCTGGTTCCGGGTGTTCTGGTGCTCTGCATCTACGGGGTCTATGCGGTCAATAACAACATCTTCGATATCGGGGTGATGTGCGTGATGGGCTGGGTCGGCTACATGATGATGCGCTACCGGGTGCCGGCCGCCCCCTTCCTTATCGCTTTCATCCTCGGGCCCCTTCTGGAAGACAATTTCCGGCAGGCCATGCTGATGTCAGGCAGCGATCCGGCGATCCTGTTCCGCGGGCCGATCACCTGGTTCTTCTGGCTGCTGACGGCCATAACCGTGACTGCGATCACCCGTGCAGGCTGGCGCGCGGCCTGGGCCGGGCGCAACCGGCCACAG
>CAJXHQ010000267.1 GCA_913054485.1 uncultured Paracoccaceae bacterium | reverse complement strand
GCTTTCCTCATTCACAAACCGGAAAACCTAATCAGAAATGCGCCTTGGGTTCATCCGGTTTTCCGGCGGCCACAGCCAGAACCCCGCCGAGGCCGGCAAAGCAGATCGGGAACAGGGTGAAGACGTTGAACCCAAAGCCCGCATACATCCCAGCAGCCGACCCCAGAAGCAGCAGCCCGCCCCACAGCGCCCGCGCCCGCGCCATCGCGCCGCCGGCAATCGCCATCATCGGCGACAGCACCGCCGTCAGCCGCACCAGGTCCGCATTTTCAACCTGTTCGGCAAGGCCGTCGATTTCGCCAAAATGCGCGATTGCCTCGGTATAGCCGTAGCCAAAGAAGCCCACGACCATGCCCAGAAGGCCGGCGGTAATGCCCAGAACAAGGGCTGCATTTCGCATATCATCTCTCCGTTTTCTGCCTGCCCGAGATAGGGGCTGGTTTACTCCAAGCCAAGGGCCGCGCGGGTTTCGGCGGTCCAGCCGAGATACAGCACACCGTCCTTTTCGATCAGCGGCCGCTTCATCAGCGCCGGATGCGCACGCAGCAGATCCAGCGGCTTCCCGGCGCGTTCTTCATCGCTCAGTCCGCGCCAGGTTGTGCTGCGTGTATTGCACAGGCTGTTCGCAAACTGCTGCAATGCCAGCTCCAGAACCGCCAGTGGCACGGCCTCGGCGCGCACATCCACAAGCTGCGCTTCTGGCAATGCTTTCAACGCCTTGCGGCAGGTATCGCAGTTTTTCAGGCCATAAAGTTGCATTTTTCGCTCCTGTTTTTGACGTTTATTAACCAATATTCCCCGGACCGGCAGTTTGTTTTTCTTTGATTTTTTGCCGGCTCATGCAATCCTGATTCTGGTTTCAACCTTTTCCGGCACCCGTTTCATTGCCGATTTGCAGCAAAACGGTGCGCCCGGACAGGGAGCAGCCGGAGACTGTGCTGAATTTCATCAGTGCGTTTACTAGTAAGAAGGAGACACGGAAGATGCCTACCGGCACCGTGAAGTGGTTTAATACGACCAAAGGATACGGGTTCATTGAACCCGCAGAAGGCGGCAAGGATGTTTTTGTTCACATTTCTGCCGTTGAACGTTCTGGCATGGCCGGGCTCAGCGACAATCAGAAGATCGATTACGAGCTGACAGAGGGTCGCGACGGCCGCCAAATGGCCGGCGAGCTGCGACCTCTTTAAGCAATTTGCCGCAGCTGCGCCCTCAGGTCCCCAGGGCGCAGTCTTTTCCACCGCATCATCAGCCTTTGGCCGCGTCCTGCGCGGCCCCGGGTTCCTGTGTCCGCCGGTCCGCAGCGTCACGCTCAGGCCGTGCGGCGCAGGTATTCATGCAGCCTGCAGGCCGGAGCTTCGGTGCGCAGTTCAGTACTGCCCAGGTGCAGCCAATCCGCGGGGTCAAACTCCGGGAACCAGGTGTCTGCGCCCTCCACATTCACCTCCAATTCGGTGATCAGCATCCGCTCAGCCAGCGGCATCAGCGCCTTATAGATCCCGAAACCGCCAATACCATAGACGCGGCGATAGCCCTGCGCATAGGCCATCTCAATCGCCGCCTCCACCGAAGGCACCACGGTCTCTGCCGCCGCCGGATTGGAGGAGACAACTATATTCAAGCGCCCTTTCAGTGGCTTAACCGGCAGGCTGTCCCAGGTGTTGCGCCCCATGATCAGCGCGCCGCCCTGGGTTTCACGCTGAAACGCCTTCAGATCCTCAGGCGCGTGCCAGGGGATGGTGTTGCCTTTGCCAATGGCGCCATTGCGGTCGCGCCCGACGATAAGAGAGATCATTAGACTGCCACCGGTGCCTTGATGATGGGATCCGGGTCGTAGTTCACGACCTCGAAATCCTCAAATTTGAAGTCGAAGATGCTCTGCACATCCCGGGTGATATTCAGCTGCGGCAGCGCCTTCGGTGTGCGGCTCAGCTGCAGCTGCACCTGCTCCACATGGTTGGAGTAGATATGCGCGTCACCAATGGTGTGCACAAAATCCCCCGCCTCGTATCCGGTCACATGAGCCAGCATTTTCAAAAGCAGCGCATAAGAGGCGATGTTGAAGGGCACGCCCAGAAACATGTCGGCCGAGCGCTGGTAGAGCTGCATATGCATCCGCCCGTTCAGCACTTTCACCTGCCACAGCGTGTGGCAGGGCGGCAGCGCCATCTGCGGCACGTCGGCCGGGTTCCAGGCCGACACCAGCAGGCGGCGGCTGTCGGGCGAGGATTTGATCATATCCACCAGGGTCTGGATCTGGTCGACGCTGCCGCCGCGGTAGAGCGGCTCATCGCCCAAAGTGCCCTCTGCCAGCTCCATTGCCGGGAAATTGCGCCACTGATAGCCATAGACCGGCCCGAGATCGCCGTTCTCATCTGCCCATTCGTCCCAGATCCGCACGCCATTGTCCTTCAGGTAGCGGATATTGGTGTCGCCCGACAGGAACCAGAGCAGCTCATGAATGATCGACTTCAGGTGCAGCTTCTTGGTGGTAACCAGCGGGAAGCCCTCCGCCAGCGGATAACGCGCCTGCATGCCGAAGACAGAGCGGGTGCCGGTGCCGGTCCGGTCGCCGGTATCCTCGCCGTGGTCCAGAATATGCTGAAGCTGATCGTGATACTGCTGCATGGGCGCCCTCCCGGTGGCGGTTTCGGGCCCGGGTTTACCCCCCGGACGCGGCGGAGCCAAGCAAAATCCCGGCCCTGACCCATACTATATCTGCCCGCGGACAGCGCAACAGCCACAAGATCCCTGCCACGGCGCCCATATCCCAAAAGCTCTTTCCCTTGGGTTCCGGGCGGGCAATACTGCCGCCGAAACATCAAGGGGAACATCCATGCCGCTGACCTATCTGCACACAATGGTCCGGGTGAAAGACCTGGAGAAATCCATGGCTTTCTACGAACTTCTGGGCCTGCAAGAGACCCGCCGCTATGACAGCGAACAGGGCCGTTTCAGCCTGATCTTCATGGCCCCTCCCGGCCAGGAAGACCGGCCCATCGAACTGACCTGGAATTGGGACGGCGATGAGGAGCTGCCTGCCGACAGCCGCCATTTCGGCCATCTGGCCTACGGGGTGGATAATATCTATGCCGTCTGCCAGCACCTGATGGACAACGGCGTCACCATCAACCGCCCGCCGCGCGACGGGCGCATGGCCTTTGTGCGCTCGCCCGACAATATCTCGGTCGAGCTGTTGCAGAACGGCGAGGCGCTGGCACCGGCGGAACCCTGGGTCGGCATGGAAAACACCGGCCACTGGTAACAGCGGCCCGTATGAGCCTGCCTTCCGGCCGGTCAGTCCGGGAGGCGCACAGTCAGCTCAAAAGCCACGCGCAGGTCCGGGTTGGCCAGCGCGTCCACCCCCAGAACCAGCAGGCCCGGTTCGGTTTCGTTGGGGTTGACGGAGGTGACGCCCGCGTTGACGTCGAGCATGGTGGCGCCGGCGGCGACCTGTTCCAGCGCATCCCTGATGACGGTGTCGAAATTGCCCTCGATCATCTCGGCGGCGAGCTTCTTGCGGCCGGTCGGGTTGATCCGCTCGCCGATGACGCAGAAGGGCTGGTCGAAGCCGATGATCACTTCGCGGGTGGCGGATGCGACGATGGTGCGGGTCATGCGGGTCTCCGGGGCCTGATGGCGGTGGGTCTCTACTGGTCGAGCCCCGGCATCTGCCGAGGCCGGTTGTTCAGTGCGGCTTGTGTGCCGCGATGTCTGCAAGCTGCTGCTGGTGTTCTTCCTTGCCCTGGCGGATTTCCTCCAGGCGCTCGGCGACAACCGTATCGGTCGGATTGGCCTCGTGCTTCCATGGCCGGCGGCCCTTCAGCACGCCGGACTCATGGATGATCTCGGCGACATATTCCTCCTGCCGATAGGCCATCACGTGGATGCCGGCGACGCCCTCGATCTCCTTCACCTCGTTGATGATGTCGATGCAGAGCTGCTTGCCCTCCTTCTTCTGATCCTTGGCGCCCTCAAGGCGGGCGATGACGCTGTCGGGGATGTGGATCCCCGGCACGTTGGAGCGGATCCAGCGGGCGGTCTTGGCGGAGGCGAGCGGGCCGACGCCGACGAGAATGAAGCATTTTTCGTGAAGGCCGAGGTCGCGGACCTTGGCCATGTAGTCGCGAAACATCGGCACGTCGAAGCAGTACTGGCTCTGCACGAACTGGGCGCCGGCCTCAATCTTCTTGGCCAGCCGGTAGGGGCGAAAATCATAGGGTGGGGCGAAGGGATTGATCGCGGCGCCGAGAAAGACCTGCGGCGGCGACGTGAGCTTGCGACCGGACAGGAATTTCGCCTCGTCGCGCATGGTGCGGACCGTTTCCAGCAACGACATGCAGTCGAGGTCGAACACCGGCTTGGCACCCGGCTGGTCACCGGCCTGCACGCCGTCGCCGGTCAGGCACATGATGTTCTGTACCCCCATGGCGGAGGCGCCGAGCACGTCGCCCTGGATGGCGATCCGGTTCCTGTCGCGGCAGGCGATCTGCATGATCGGCGCGTAGCCCATCCGTGTCAGCAGCGCGCAGATGCCGACGGAGGACATATGGCAGTTGGCGCCGGAGGCATCGACGGCGTTGATGCCATCAACCCAGCCCTCGAAGATCGCCGCACGGTCGTAGACATCCTGCGGATCGGCGCTGTCGGGTGGATTGAGCTCGGCGGTGACGGCAAACTCGCCGCGACGGAGAATGCGCTCCAGCCGGCCCCGCGATGCATGGCCGGGCAGGGGATCTAGTGGCCCTCCGAGATCTTTGGGATTGATGTCGATGCTCATGCCGCGGTGTCCTTGGCAATCTCGTTGCGTGCTGCAGCCTCGGCAGTGACGCGCAGCCACGACGAGGTTTCCCGCAGCGACTGGTTGACCGGCTTCTGGACGTTCAGGATCGCTTCACCCTTCCCCATCTGGCGCGACCCTTCCCAGCCCTTGACCCAGACGCAGGGCATGTCGGGCTCCACCTCGCAGTTGCCGTTCGCCCGGACACCGCCGCAGGGTCCGTTACGCAGCTGCTTGGGACAGTTCATCGGGCAGGACATGCCGGTGGACGACAGGATGCATTGCCCGCACATGCGGCAGTCGAAGAGCAGGCCCTTGACCCGCTTCTCGACGAAGGTGACCGGCGCCTCGGCACGGCTGTAGCCGATCGCCTTCCACAGGGGATGCAGCAGCAGGAAGGCGCTGGCGAAGCGGGCGTAGAACCATTCGAGCATCCGTGCATGGCGGATCGACCAGAGCCGGATCGAATAGCGGCGCTGGACCCGGCGGTTGGGCGACACGTCGCTC
>CAJXHQ010000266.1 GCA_913054485.1 uncultured Paracoccaceae bacterium | reverse complement strand
GGCATCGGCGGCGGTCGAAGGGCTCACGGGTCCCTGACCGCCGGGAGGGGGCGTTATTCGACTGGGCAGGGCCCGTCCGACGGCGTATCCGGCGCCCAGCAGGGCGCGCCGGTTTCCGTCATGATCTTCTCAAGCGCTATTTTCTGGTCGTCCAGCACCGCCTCGATCGGCTGGCCTGCCAGAACGATGCGTTCGAAGGCATCGACAAAGACCCGGTTGAAGTCGCCGCCCTTCGCGCCAAGACCCGCAGGCAGCAGGCCCGGGTTGGCATCCGGCGAGGCGCTCATGATGGCAACCGCAGCACCGGCGGCCTGCACGGAAGGCGGCAGATCGCCGGGCAGCTCCACGTCAACAACAGGGAAGAAGTTGGTGGCCCGCAGGGTGGCGATCTGGGTTTCCGGCTTCAGCATATGTGCGACCAGTGCCTTGGACGCCGCCATGTCGGGCGCGGTTTTCGGCACAGCAACGCCTGCGATCACCGGCATAAATCCGCGTCCGGTCGGACCCGCCGGGGCCGGGAAGGCAACGAAGTCATCCGGGCGCTCGTTGAAGGCTGCGGCCAGGCGCGAGGTGTGGTCAAAGGCGATCCAGACGTCTTCGTTCAGCAGCTGCTCCTGCAGGAAGGAAAAGTTGGTGGAGCCGGGGTTGGTCACCGCCCAAAGCTCGCGCATCTTCTCCCATGCGGTCACGGCCTCGGCCGAGGCAAAGGTGCGCACGACGCCATTGGTGTAGGAGGGGTAGAGGTAGCCCTGAAAGAAGCGGTGCTTCAGACCCTTAGGGCCGGCCGGGAAGCCGAACTTTGCTTCGCCGGTGGCTTCCAGCACATTGGCGGACCAGGCGATCAGCTGGTCATAGGTCAGCGCGTTGATGTCGGCGCCCTCTGGCAGATGCTCCAGCGCCTTCTTGTTGGCCGCCATGATATAGCTGGCCTGCATCCAGGGAATGTACTGGGCCGAGCCGGTGCCCAGTTTGGCCAAGTCGTTGAAGGTTGCGCTGGCCGCGCCCAGGCCGAGGTCGCCAAGATCCGCCAGATCATCCGGGTTCATCGCCGAGAAATCACCGTGCAGCGCGCCCAGAACCCCGATGGTGCCGGAGCCGGCCTGCAATTCGGCGTTCAGGCGGGTCAGCCAGGGGCCGCCGTCATTGGGCTGGTAGTCCACCGCCTCGGAATGGCCGGCCAGCACCTGCTGGCGCATCCCCTGCGACTCTTCCACGGGTTTTGCCTGGGTCGACCAGAACAGGATCTCCGCCTGTGCAGAGGTTGCTGCGGCCAAGAGAGCCAGGCCCGATGCGGCGCTGGCGAGCTTCAGTTTAAAAGACATGTTTTCCTCCCCGGAATAACAAACCGATACCGGGCTCCCTCCCGGCACATACCCATACGGCAAGGGGTTGCCGCCGGGCGCTGATGGTCGAAGGGCTGATGCGTCTGCGTACCGTGCGACTCACCCGTCGAGTGGATACAGGTTGGTATAACGATATATCTTCTGTCAACGATTTTCCGGAAGACCACCGAGGCAGACGGGTCGGCACCCTCCTTCAGTAGGCATATTCCCCTTATGTTTTTGCAGAAATTAGACCACGTATTGGTGCATCGTTTCACCAAATCGAGCGATAAGAGATGACAGAAAAGCCCAAACTGGAGACCGTCGCTAAGCGCGCAGGCGTCTCGACTGCGACCGCAAGCCAAGTGATGCGAGGCACTGGGCGGATTTCCGACAAGACACGGAAGAAGGTTCTGCAGGCGGCCAGTGAGCTTCACTATGTCCCCGACAGCAGGGCTGCGTCGATGCGGTCCGGGCAGAACCGTGAGATCGGTTTTGTCATCAACCAGATATCCAACCCGTTCAATGCGGAAGTCATCAGTGGCGTCAGTGATCTGCTGGAGGCGGAGGGCTACCTTGTCTCCGTACTTGACGCCCGCGATGATCCAGAGCGCCAACGCCGCCATATTGAGGCCTTCATCCGCAATGGGCGCGGCGGGCTGCTTTGGGTTCCGGCAGATGAAACCCCGGAGGCAACTTTCGATCTTCTGGCTGCATACCGGACACCTGCGGTTACATTCCTGCGGCGTTCGCCGGGTCAGGCATTTGATCATGTGGGCATCCGCAATGCGGAAGCAACGATTGCCGCGACTGCTTTTCTGGCTGATCTGGGGCACCGGCACATTGCCTATCTCGGCGGAACCGGTCTGACCGACGTGCGCCGCGAACGTATTTCCGGCTACACGCAGGTTTTGGAGGAACGCGGCCTGGCCGCGCCGGTCATCTGGGAGACAGGCGACAACAAGCTGGCCGGAATGGATGCCTTTCAGGAATTGCAGCAGTCACATCCGGAAGTCACCGCCGTCGTCTGCAATGGCGATATGGTGGCACTGGGCGCCTGTCTTGCATTGATCAGAGCAGGAAAATTGCCGGGTAAAGATGTGTCCGTCATCGGGTTCGACGACATTCCCGACGCGGCCGCAGCCACCCCGCCGCTGACCTCAATGGCCGTCTCCCCCTACCAGTTGGGACCGCGTCTGGCCCGCGTGCCGCTGGATCGCATCCGAGAACCGGATATGCCGCAGACGGTTTTGGAGTTTTCTGCTGAATTGAAGGTTCGTGAAACAGCTGGCGCCCCGAGAAACACCCCTTGAACGAACATAGATCCAGGTATCAGAAAATGGCCCTGGCAACCCGAGTTTTTCCCCCTTACCCAGGGCATGCCCTGCAAGGCTCGAATGGCAATGTGATTGCCGCTTCGGATGATATCAAATCACCCCAATCAACGCCAGGCTATCAAAACGTGCCTATGTCCAGGCACATGCCTCGGGGAATATCGATGATTGAAGTAAAGCCCTGATTTGATTGCCGTTGGCGCAAAAAAACGATATTATTAGTCATGAGCAGCATTGAACGATCATCACCCTCCGAGGGTGCCAGCGAAACTCCGACCTCAGCCACTCAATTGGCCTATCGTGCGCTGCGCAGGATGATCCTGATCGGCGATCTGGCCCCCGGTGACAAACTCAAAATCGACACCCTGCGCAAGAAGCTGAATACCGGGGCGTCGCCGGTCCGCGAAGCGCTCAGCCTGCTGACCTCGGATCAGCTGGTTGAACGTCTGGATCAGCGGGGGTTCCGCACGCCGGAGGTCAGCAGCGCCAATTTCGCAGAAATCCTGCGCCTGCGCTGTTCGCTGGAGGATATGGCACTGCGCGAGAGCAACAGCCGGGCGGATCAGGCCTGGGAAGAACAGCTGGTGCTGGCGCATCACCGGATGATCCGCGAACCGCGGGAGAACATTGAACTGTTTGAAGACCGCCACAAGGAGTTCCACATGGCGCTTCTGGCCAATTGCGCCTCACCGATCCTGCTGCGGTTCTGCAACCAGCTTTACGACCTCAACATCCGCTACCGCTATCTGGCGGGGCACGCGATGGGGTATCAGAAGCGCGATATTGCGGCCGAGCATACGGCGATCCTGGAGGCGGCCATCGAGCGGAATGCGGATCTGGCATCCGAAAGGCTGATCAGCCACTACCAGCAGACCGGGACATTTCTTGCCGGACTGCTGGATGGGCAAAATGGCTGACGCCCGGGATCAGTCCCGGGCCAGCACCAGATCGAAATCGACGCGGGAATAGCTGCCGTCGACGCTGCCGGACAATTTGAACCCTTCCGGGAAACTGCCTGCGGGCTGCTGCACATAGGTCATCACCAGGTCATCGCGGACGCCGAACACGGTGTCTTCGTCCAGGTAGGGATCATCATCCGGGAAGACCTCTGTCACCAGCGAGCGGAAACCGGGCGCGGTGACGATGTAATGCAGATGCGACGGGCGCCAGGGGTGTCGGCCGGCCGCGCGCAGGATCTCTCCGACCGGGCCGTCGTCGGGCACCGTGTAGCTGACCGGGCGCACCGTGGTGAAGGCGTAGCGGCCGTTTTCATCTGCGGTCATCAGCCCGTGGAACGAATGGATATCCTGATCTTCGTCCTGGCTGGAATAGAGCCCGTTGGGGGCTGTCTGCCAGATATCGATCTGGGCATGGGGAATGGCCTGGCCGTCCTGATCCCGCACCGTGCCTTCGACCAGCAGCACCTCGCCGTCAAAATCGCGCTTCATGTCGCCGCCGATCTCCAGCGCGGGCGGGTTTGAGACATGGAACGGCCCAAGAACGGATGAACTGGTGGCATCCGCAACCGAATGCTGCATGTCCACCAAGGACGACAGGCCCAGCACATCCGACAAGAGCACGAATTCATTGCGCTCGGGCGTGGTGATACGGCCTGCCCATTCCAGGAACTCCAGCCCTTTGCGCCATTCATCATGGGTGAGGTTTGTTTCGCGGGCGAAATCATGGATGTGGCGCGTCAGTGCAAGCAGCACCTCCTTCACGCGCGGGTCGGTATCCTCGCCGAAGTAGGCGGCAAAAACATCGGTGATATTGTCCTTGGTGACAGAGCGCATCGGCGCCTCCTAGTTCAGAATTGCAAGGCTGAGCGCCGGGTAGCGGATCAGCAGGATGAGGACGATCAGCATGACCCCGGCAAAGGGCAGCGCGCCCAGGAAGACGTCCTTGAGGGAAATCCGGTCATCATTCAGCGTCGCCTTGATGACAAAGCAGGAGATCCCCAGCGGTGGTGTCAGCAGGCCGATTTCAGCGCCCACTACGGTGATAATGCCGAACCAGACAAGGCTGAGCCCCATCGGTTCCACCAGCGGCAGGAACAGCGGCACCACGATCAGGATGATCGATGCGGTATCCAGCAGCGTGCCGAGGAACAGCATCAGGATCACATAGAGCAGCATGATCTGGAAAAAGCCTGCGTTGCTGCCCGCCAGCATATCGCCCAGCTCGTTCGGCAGGCCGGCCAGCCCCAGCATGCGGCTGTAGATCGAGGCCGCCGTGATCAGGAACAGGATCGAGGCGGTGATATGACCGGTTTCCAGCAGCGCCTCCCAAAAGGTGCGCAGGGTCATGGACTTGCGCATCAGGGCAATGACAAGCGCGACCAGAGATCCGGTGGCGCCTGCCTCTACCGGGGTGAGCCAGCCGGTATAGATACCGCCCAGAACCACAAGGATCAGGCTGAGCGTGGGCAGGGTTTTCGAGGCTATGACACCCCATGGCAGCATTTCGTAATCCGAGGCCGGGCGGCCGCCGACGAATTTCGGGGTGAAGCGGCCCATGACCCAGATTGCACCCACATAGGCGACGGCCAGCATCAGGCCGGGTACCACGCCCGCCAGAAACATCTAGATCGGAAGAGCACACGTCTGAACTCCAGTCACCGTACGTAATCTCGTATGCC
>CAJXHQ010000265.1 GCA_913054485.1 uncultured Paracoccaceae bacterium | reverse complement strand
GACCGATGCCTTCTTCGTCTCCATGGCGGTGACTATCATGGGCGGCCTGGCCTTTGCCACCATCCTGACGCTGGTGGCAGCGCCGGTCTTCTACCTGATCTTCTTCGGGCGCGAAGAAAAACGCCGGCTGGCAGCCCAAGCGGCATAACCCGCCGCATATTAATGTGCCGGCCGGATTCGCTCCGGCCGGCACATTCCCCTTAAACAGAGACTATATCAGTGATTCCTGATCGATTCGCGCCGCAGAGTGCCGGTCAGGTTCCGGGTCAGGTCTTCCCCCTGGCCTGCCCTCCGGCCTGCCGGTCTGAAGCCGGCCCGGCAGCGCTGAAACTTTCCACCCTGCGGGCCGCCAGATCCCGGGCTGCTTGCGAATTTCCGGCGGCAAGCGCATGGCGCAATCCGCGCAGCATGGCCGCCACCTCAATTTCGGACACCTGCGCCTCCTGCAGACTGAATATCTTGGGGTGGGCCGTGGCTGTCCGCTCCGCTGTCAGGGCCAGCTCTTCCTCCAGTTTTTCACCGGGGCGCAGCCCGATGAATTTGATGGCAATACCGCCGTCCGGATGATCTGCGCCCTGCACCGTGAAGCCGGCACTCTCGATCACTTGCCGGGCCAGCTGCAGCACCGATACCGGCATCCCCATGTCGAGCATATAGACCTCGCCGCCCTGCGCCTCTGCGCCGGCGGTCAGCACCAGCTGCACGGCCTCGCCAATGGTCATGAAATACCGCCGGGCCGCGGGATCCGTCACCGTCACCGGGCCGCCACGGGCAACCTGTGCCTGAAACAGGGGCAGAACCGAACCGGAAGAGCCCAGCACATTGCCGAAACGCACCATGGAGAAAACAGTGCCGGTGCTGCGGCTGGCCAGATCCTGCACGACCTGTTCCGCCATGCGCTTGGACGCGCCCATGATATTCGCGGGCCGGACCGCCTTGTCCGACGAAATCAGGATGAACCGTTCCACCCCGGCCTGACCGGCCGCGCGAGCCAGGGTCCGGGTGCCAAGCACATTATTGGCCAGCCCCGGCAACGGGTTTGCCTCGACCAGAGGCACGTGCTTATAGGCGGCAGCATGGAGCACGACCTGCACTCCATTCTGCCCCAAGACCTGCTTCACCTGAACGGAATCGGTAACGGACCCCAGCACTGGCACCAGCTCCACCCCGGCGCGCGCGGCGCTTGGCGCCAGTTCCTGCAGCACCGTGTACAACGCCAATTCGCTAAGCTCGTACAGCACCAGACAGCGCGGGCTGCAAGACAGCAGCTGGCGGCACAGCTCCGATCCGATCGACCCGCCTGCGCCAGACACCAGAACACTGCGCCCGGCATATACTCCGGCGGCGCGCCCCGGCACCAAGTGCCGCTGCGGCCGCCCGAGGAAGGCCTGCGGCGGGGCCGCGGCAGGCACCCGGCGGCGGGTCTTGCAAAGCGCCGCGGCGAAGACCCGCGCGCGGGACAGGACTTGAGCAACAAAGTGCAACGGGAACCAAGCCAAAGCCATTCTCCTTCGCACACCAGATGTTACACCGCGCCTTAAAGCATCCTGAACAATAGCTCCTCAAGGGCCCTATTGATGAGGCTTTTGCGACAATAAGAGTGATCTCAGCCCCGCCGGAACAGATTTCCGATCGTTTGAAACACAAGGTCGAAATCATAACAGATGCTTTGTCGGCGCTGGTAAATCAGGTCGAGGCGCGCCTTGGCGGGCACACAGCGGCGGGAATATACCGCATCGGTTTCCACCGCTGTCCTGCAGCGGCTCAACAGCGCGGCTTCGTGTGTGTGATAAGTGATTGTAGCCAGGCCCGTCACGCCCGGGCGCGATTCCAGAACCTGCGCGTAAAGCTCCGGATGCGCCTCCACATATTGCCGGAGCGGCGGACGCGGGCCGACAAAACTCAGATCTCCGCGCAGGATATTCCAGAGCTGCGGCAGCTCATCCAGCCGTCTGGCGCGCAACCAGGCGCCGGTTTCCGTTACCCGCACCGCCTTGTCGCCGCCTGATACACCGCTGTCCTTGGCTTCAGCATCCATAGTGCGCAGCTTCCAGAGGCAAAAAGCCGCCCCCGGCGCTTTCATCCGTTCGGCGGCATAGAAAACCGGGCGGCCTTCCTTCCACATCAGCCAGAGGATCAGCCCCAGGAGAACAGGCGCCAGGATGACGGCGAGCAGCGCCGCAAAAGAGAGATCAAACAGGCGTTTGCGCCAATTCATCCGGCCTGCCCCCGCATCACATGCTGTTTCAAACCGGCCCATTCCCTGGCCATTTCGGAGGGGTCGGCCGGCCGGAGCAGCCCGGCCGGCAGACAGGCTGACAGCCGCCGCGTGTCCAGCTCGACCAGAGAAATCGCCTGTGCCGCCGCAGCGCGCAGCGTGAACGGCAGCCCTGCCGCACGGAGCAAGGCGCACATTTCGACGGTCCCGGGTTGCGCGATATTCAGCGTGGGCGGCAGACAGGAGCGGCGCAGAAGGGCTGCCAGAAGCTGCGCCAGTATCTTCGCGCCGATATAGCTGCGACGGGGCGTGGCCCCGCCGGGAAACCGGTCAAGGCAATACCGCGGGTGCCAGCCTCCAAGCGAAGCGTCCAACCCGGCAATATTGCCGATCCGCAAGGCGCAGAGACGCACCCCCCGCAGTTCTGCTTCCCTTGCCGCGCTGCGCTCCATGTCCGCCTTCGCCGCGCCGTACTCCGAAACCGGTTTCAAGGGAGTGTCCTCGGTTAAACACCCGGGCTGCGCGCCGTAGACCGCTGCAGAAGAGGCCAGCAGCACCCGCCCGCCGCGACCGGCAGCCCGCACCGCGGCAAGCGCCAGCCTTCGGTTGTCCGCAAGATCTGCCCCCCGGTGCGGTACGCTGCCCGCAAGGCAGAGGATCTGGCGGCCGGCGGCGGCCACTGCCAGCGCCGCCGGGTCTTCCAGCGGCGGGAAGACTGCCCAGCCCGGCCCGTCGTGATGCCTGCGGGATTGCCACAAAACTGTCCCGTCGCGTCCCCAAACATGGCGCAGCACCTGCCCGATACGGCCGCTTGCGCCCAGGACCAAAGTGGAAGACTCCTGCACTGCTGCCCTGCCTCCGGTTGCGATCCAAACGCGGCCCGGCGACTGCCGGGTTCAAGGATACTCCCGCAGAATCAAGATGCTGACAAGCTTCGGACGCGCCACCGTATAAGCTCCGCAAATCGGAGTGCATATTCCGGTGGCACGGGGCGCTGGCGCTGCAGCAGGTGCACCTGCCGCTCTGCCACCAGGCCTGAGACCGGCCGGAACGTCAGCCCTCCCGGATCAAGCTCTGCCACCCGTCGCGGCAGAACCGTCACCCAGCCGCCGGACCGCACCATGGCCATCAGGGTCAGCGTATTCTGCGCTGACGCCGCCGCGCCCTGCACCAGTTCCGCCGCAACCGCCCCGTCCAGGAGACGGCAGAGGTCATTGCCCAGAAAGCCCGCCGCGCGGACCTCTTGCACGCCGGGGTCCGCAGTTTGCCTGGCCAGCTGGTGATCCGGCGCGCAGATCAGCCCGAAAGGGTCACTGAACAGCAGCTCCTGCTCTGCATCCCGCACCCCATGCGGGACGGAGGCGATGCCGATATCCACCCGCCCGCGCGCCAAAGCATCGGCAACCGAAGCGGAATCCGCATCGCGCAGCTCGACCTGCACCGAGGGGAAATCCCCTGCAAACTGCCGCAGAACCTCCGGAAAGATCAGCGCCGCAACCGAAGGCACCGCCGCCGCCCGCAGCAGCCCTTGCGGGGCCTGCGCACAGGTTTCAATGGCACGGATGGTGCCGTCAAACTGCTTGAGCTCCTCCTGTGCCAGCTCCAGCACCTGCGCGCCCAGAGGCGTCAGACGGTTCTTGCGGTCGCTTTCAAACAGCCTTTGGCCAAGATGATCCTCCAGCGACTTCAGCACCATTGACACCGCTGAGGGCGTCCGTCCCAGACGCTGCGCGGCTTCGGACAGGTTGCCGGTCCGGGCGACCGTGCTGAAAGCCCGCAGCATTTCGATTTTGATTGCCAATTTCAATTTTCCTGAAATTATGTTCAGCGGTTTGAATTTGACTGACATAACTGCGCGAGTCCATCCTTGTTCAAATTTTATCAAGGGGCTCCCGATGACCGAGACCAAGCTGAACCTGATCGCTGGCGAATGGATTTCTGGCGAAAGCGAGATCGAAAACCGCAACCCGTCGGACCTGAGCGACCTGGTGGGTATGTTTGCCCAGGCCAGCGCAGATCAGCTGGAAGCAACCCTCGATCAGGCGCAGCAGGCACAGGCGGAATGGGCCGCCTACGGGATCGAACGCAAGCAGGCGGTGCTGATGAATATCGGCAACGAGCTGATGGCGCGCGCCGAAGAACTGGGCACGCTTTTGGCGCGCGAAGAAGGCAAGCCGCTGGCCGAAGGCAAGGGCGAAGTGTTCCGCGCCGGCCAGTTCTTCACCTATTACGCCGCCGAAACCCTGCGCCAGATCGGTGAAAACGCCGATAGCGTGCGCCCCGATATCGAGGTGGACGTGCGCCGCGAAGCGGTTGGCGTTGTGGCCATCATCTCCCCCTGGAACTTCCCGACCGCGACCGCATCCTGGAAGATCGCCCCGGCGCTTTGCTACGGCAACGCAGTGATCTGGAAGCCTGCCAACATCACGCCCGCTTCCGCCGTGGCCCTGACCGAGATCATCAGCCGGCAGGACATCCCCAAGGGTCTGTTCAGCCTCGTCATGGGCTCGGGCCGCTCGATCGGCCAGCGGCTGGTGGAAAGCCCCAAAGTCAACGCGATCTCCTTCACTGGTTCGGTTCCGGTCGGCAAGGGCATTGCCGCAGCTGCCATCCAGAACCTCACCAAAGTGCAGATGGAGATGGGCTCCAAGAACGCGCTGGCGGTGATGGACGATGCTGACTTGGATCTGGCCGTATCGCTGGCCGTGGGCGGCGCCTTCGGCGGCACCGGCCAGAAATGCACCGCATCGTCGCGTCTGGTGGTGCATGCGGGCGTGCACGACGCATTCGTCGAGAAACTGCTGGTCGCCACACAGGCGATGAAAGTCGGCCACGCTCTGGAAGCCGGCACCCAGATGGGTCCGGTGGTCAGCCAGCAGCAGCTGGACGAGAACCTCGCCTATGTCGATCTGGGTCAGTCCGAAGGGGCCGAGCTGGCCTGCGGCGGTCAGCGTCTGGAGATGCCGCACGACGGCTTCTACATGTCGCCCGGCGTCTTCCTGAACACCTCCAACCAGATGCGCATCAACCGCGAGGAAATGTTCGCGCCGCTGACCAGCGTCATCAAGGTCGGCAGCTACGCCGA